>SKPJ01000271.1 GCA_007119595.1 Myxococcales bacterium | reverse complement strand
TCAGGGCTTCGCAGCGCTCTTCGGGATCGGTGCGGCGAAATTGGCGGCGTGCCCAATCGGCGTCACTCTCGGTGGCCACCATCTTAAATGCCTCCAGGGTGGCACAGCGCCGTATATCGTGGGATGAGTCCTCCAGGCGCTGACGAATCTCGTCTCGGGGACGCTCGCTTCCGATGCGGGCCAGGGCCCAGAAGGCGTGTGCCATGATCTCGTGGTCTGGATCGTCGATCTGTTCCATGACGGCGTCGACGGCACGGGCATCCTCCATCATGGCGAGGCCCCGAAGTGCACCGATGCGCACGGTGTCCGGTTGATCTTCTTCGATCAAATCCTCGAGCAGGGCGCGACTCGTGGAGTCACGGCCCAATTTGCCGAGAGAAAAGGCCGCATCGGCGCGGGACGTTGGATCGTCGTGGCCTTCGGCAATGCGTTGAAGGGAGGGGCGGGCACGAAGAATCTCCAGAGAGCCGGCCGTCCAGATCGCCCGATTGCGCACCTCCCGATCGGGATCGTCGAAGGCGTCGACGATGAGATCGCGCAGTCCCTCCTGCTCCCAGAGCCGGTTGTTGACCGGGTCGGCGATATTGGTCAGGGCGGCGATGCGTTGATCCGGATTATCAGCTCGCATCTGGACCTGGAAAAACCCCTCGTCGTGGTATTGTGAAAAGAAGTTTCCAGTGACGAAATTAAGGGCCAGTGCATTGAAGATGATCGCCAAGAAGATGATGACGATAAACTCCGCATTGTGATCATTGACCGAGGAAACGTCGATACTCTCGTCATCGCGACCCGGCTTATTGCCCAAAAAGACGTGTTCGCGCCAGGGACCGGAAAAAAAGACGTCTCCGATGAGTACGGTCTGCAAAAAGGCAGCCACCAGCATGCACATCATATTGGCGGTGATCAGCAACAGGTTGATCAGCACCGAGGTACTGATTTCCAGGATATAATGAGAGCTCCCGAAGGCGACGGCGACGGTCATAGCGGTGGCAATTGCGGTGCACACCACCAGTCTCGGGCGGCTTTGAGCCGGCCAAGTCAATAAACCCCACTGGGAGACATCGGTGACGAGCTTGATTTTTGGCATTGGCTGATAGGTGTCAAAAACGAGTAGAGAGCGTGCTCGGTGGTAACCGAAAACCCGGGGTTTTCAAAGTTTATGCCGCCCCTTGCAGATGGAGCCAGTGTAGATGACAACTAACTCCTCGTCGATTATGACACGGTTTCCCGCGGTGGGGTGGCAGCAAAACATAGCGATCTTCATCTAACGATTCATTGAGCGATATTGAGAGTGAATTTGGATTTTATACCTGAAATCACATTTCCGCTGCAGAATCCGGTGTTGATTTTTGCGCTGCTGATGACGCTGATCTTCGTGGCTCCTCAGGTGGTCAAAAAATTAAAGATTCCGGGCATCGTGGGGTTGATCCTGGGCGGTGCGCTGGTGGGGCCGTCGGTGTTGAATCTGCTGAATCACGATCCGGCGGCGACCCCCCCCGACTTTATGGGGGTCTTGGGGACGGCGGGATTGATGTATTTGATGTTTTTGGCCGGTCTTTCCCTGGATCTGGCGCGATTTAACCAGATGAAGGGTCGCAGTGTGGGGTTCGGGCTGCTCTCCTTTTTTATCCCCCAGATCGCGTCGTTTATCACGGGATATTTTATTCTCGATTTTTCATTTGAGGCGGCGCTGCTTCTGGGCTCCATCATTGGGTCTCACACGCTGATCGCCTATCCCCTGGTGACCCAGTTGGGGTTGGTCAAGAATACGGCCGTGACGATGACCCTCGGGGGGACCCTGGTGACGGATACGCTGTCGCTATCGATCTTGGCGATCGTCGTCGCCGCTGTCGTCGGTGATGCCACGGTGGGGTATTGGTTTCAATTCGCAGCGCTGGTCGGGGTTTTCGTTTTTCTGGTTCTGTGGGGCCTACCGAAGCTGGGGTATATCTTTTTTCGCACCGTGCGAAACCGCCCGGACGTGGAGTTCGGGTTTTTGTTGACCGTTCTCTTCGTGACGGCCTGGCTGGCCGAAGTGGTGGGGTTGGCGCCGATCATCGGGGCCTTCGTCGCCGGTCTGGCGATGAATCGGCTGGTCCCGGTTCGGGGTACGGTGATGGCGCGGGTGCGATTTATCGGTCAGGCGTTGTTCATCCCCTTCTTTTTGATCTACGTGGGCTTGTTGATCGATGTCGACATCTTATTTGAGAGCGTCGAGATCTGGGTGCTGGCGCTGATATTGATCGCTCTGGTGAGCATCGGAAAGTTGGTGGCGGCAAAGTCGGCGCAGCGACTCTTCGACTATACCACCGCAGAGGGGTGGGTGATATATGGTTTGAGCGTTCCGCAGGCAGCGGCGACCCTGGCGGTCACGCTCGTGGGGTACGAGGTGGGGCTTTTCGATACGGAACTGGTCAACGCCGTGGTGATCATGATCTTAGTGACCTGCCTTATCGGATCATCGGTGGTGGAAAAATTTGGCCTCGAGGTTGCTCATGCAAAGGATGTAGAAGCCAAAGAGCGCCCGGAACAGCGGCAGCGAATTTTGGTGCCCGTCGCCAATCCGGAGACATCGGATGACTTGCTGGAGATGGCATTTTTGATGCGCGATCGGGACTCCGAAGAGCCGATCTATCCGTTGATAGTGGTCGTCGACGACCGATATAGAGAGGAGAGGGTTCGGCAAAAGCAAGAGAAGATGGACTATGCCATCGAGCGCGGTGCCGAAGCCGATGTGCCCGTCAAGCCCTTGACGCGAATCGATATGAACATCGCTCACGGCGTGGCGCGGGCGGCACAGGAGGAGCAGGCAACACTCATTATCATCGGCTGGAGTGGTGAGGTCTCGGCGCGTGAACGTATTTTCGGAACGGTCCTCGACCATCTCCTCGACGAGACCCGTCAGATAGTCATCGTCAATCGGATTTTGCATCCGCTGAATACGGTGGGCAAAGTGATCTTGACCATTCCTCCTTTTGCCGAGCGAAGCCCCGGTTTTTTGGAGGCCATTCACGACGTAAAGTTGATGGCATCTCGAGTGGAGGCCCAGTTGGAGGTGATCTGCGCGGAAAAATATCTGGAGCACGATCGAGAATACGTCGATTCCACATCGCCGGAGATGGAAGCCCAATTCAAGACGATCGACGATTGGACAAAGCTGCCGGGTAAGCTCGATGAGGTGGTCACCGAGGAGTCGATGATCGTCACCCTCAGTGCTCGTCCGAATACGGCGCCCTGGTTTCCGGCGCTGGACGGTATGCCGAGGATGTTGGCGTCCCGATTTCCGGACACCTCATTTAGTGTGGTCTTTTCCTCCGTGGAGTGACCACAGGGAAGGGCGGTTGGCCACGTTGGAAGAATCGGGGGCCGTCCAGGGATGGACGTCGGGATCCCAGCAGGCGATGCGACCGTTGTGGTCGATGGCGCATCCGTGTGCGCCACCAGCGCTGACGGATGTGAAATGACCGGCGGGAGGAGAGCTGCGTCCATGGACATTCGAGCCCCAGCAGTGAACATCTCCGGTGTGGCGTATGGCGCAACTATGAGCACTTCCGGCGGAGACATCGACGAAATGTCCCGCCGGAGGCGAACTCTGATGATCGTCGTCGTCGCCCCAGCAGTCGATCTCACCCTCGACGGTGATGGCGCAGGTGTGGGCACTGCCGGCAGCGATCACGGAATAGCGACCGGTCCCCGGGGAGCTCTGCCCCCACTCGTTGGAGCCCCAACAGGTGGCCCCGCCGCGGGCTTCGATAGCACAGGTGTGAGCGCCGCCGGCGGCGACGGAGGCGAAGTCTCCGGCCATGCTGCGAGCCTGCCCCCTCTCGTTGGATCCCCAGCAAATGGCGTCGCCGTCTTGATCGATGGCACAGGTGTGAGCGCCGCCCGCGGCTATGTCGACGAAGGGGCCGGCTTCGGCTTGGCCCTGTCCCTCAACGTCGGAGCCCCAACAAGAGGCGAGCCCGTCTTGATCGATGGCACAGGTGTGAAAGAGCCCCGAAGAAAGAGCGGTAAACGGCCCTGGAGGTGGTTCGGTGACTCCCAGAGTATTGATGCCCCAGCAGTCGATTTCGCCTCCTACTTCCAGCGCACAGGTATGAAGTAGTCCCGCGGAGATGACCGTATAATGTCCCGTCTGGGAGGATGGATTATCGCTGTTTCCGTCGGCTGCATCGGTGCTTGTTGCCGATTCGGAGCGCAGTGAAAAGTCCCTATCGGAGGCGAGATTAGCCACGGCACCACAGGCACATATCAACAGTGCCAAGGATGCGACGAGTGCAACCGACATGCGTGCAGCGATGGTCGATGATCCCATCTCGAAACCCCCCGGTTTCTTTTTTGATGACTCAGTGGATCAAAAAGATAGGTCCCACCGTGGCGTCGGACAAGCGGTGGAGCACAGAGTCGCAGGGGTATCGCAAAGCCACTGTTTGGTTAGCGGAGCCCGAGCGGCCCTGGTTTCCGGGAACTGACCGGCTCCGGCTCCGGGAACTGACCGGCTCCGGCTCCGGGAATTGACCGGTTCCGGCTTCCGGGAATTGACCGGTTCCGGCTTCCGGGAATTGACCGGTTCCGGCTTCCGGGAATTGACCGGTTCCGGCTTCCGGGAACTGACCG
>SKPJ01000371.1 GCA_007119595.1 Myxococcales bacterium | reverse complement strand
CGGGCGTTGTTGGCTCGTGGGTGGAGAGTCTCGGAGACCATGCAAGAGGTCCAGCAAATGCGAGCGATGCACGGTCCGTATCGGCCCGATGAGCACTATGGTGAGATGGTGGCCTTCGAGCGGGGTGAGGATACGGTCCACATCCATGCCTATCCAGCCGATGGTGCGGGAACAAGCGTCAACATCTTTCGCGGCAGATAACGTGAGGACCGGTCTCGGCCAGTCGACGGCGGACACGATCGCATTCGTTGCTGAGACAAATACCTGGACATACAGCGGTTATTTTAAAATGAATTTGGGAGGGGTTATCTATGTGGATTCGTCCACGAGATACAGCAGGGGCGTATGTACATCCGGGTTAGCGGGTGGCGAAGTAGACGTCGTCGATTCTGTCTCGGTAGGTACCGAAGAGAGTGTCTACAAAGTCGGTGAATTCACCGTTGTCGGCGCCCACATGGAGAGTGACTTCTTGTGCATCGCCGGGGACCTCGAGGAGGGGTTCGGCAAAAAATGCCCCCACGGCTTCGTCGTTGACTTCCCAGACGATGCCGATCTCATCGAGGGATTCGTCGGGCTCGGTTTCACTGAGTTCGGAGGGCCGCACAAACCAGGGGATCTCCTCATCGAGGGTGAGGCCGTCGTCTTCAAAAAGCGGGGAGAGATCGAGCTTTGTCAGCGCCGGGTCGCTGTGGGGAAGAATCACCGGTCCGTCGAGGGACTCAGCGATGGCGGCCAACAACCCGTCGAGTTGATAGGCATGAGCCTCGTCGACATCGTCCCATTCCAGGGTCGTGGTATAGGTCTGCTCGACACCAAATCGGAGGGCATCGCGGGTATAGGTGATGGCATCTCGCAGTGCGGCGCGAGAGGCGGAGAGCCGCTCCGGATTGGAGATGGTGCGAAAGAGGTGTTCGTCGAGATAGGCGACGGTATAGTCGGCGGGACCAAAATTTGCCACGTAGTTCGGATCGTCGAGGGAGACGTCGAATCGCCATTCGCCAAAGGCGGTCTCCAGCGTCCATTCGTGTTCGTAGGCGGCGGCGAAGTAGATGGCGCTGCGAGCGGTGGCAATCAGCGAGCGCAACACCGATAATTCGGAGCGGCCAAGGCGCAAGGTCAGCTCCGAGTCATAAAAGACCTTCCCCGGAATGTAGAGGCGGGTAAAATCGGAGTCCTCGATGGCCAATTCCAGATTGTGGTCGATTCCCTTTAGGGCATTGGCGATGGTGACGAGTTGTCGAATCAATTTGCCCGTCGGTTCATCGAGTCCGTCGACAAATGAGATCAATGAGCGCAATCGATCGCTGCTCCAGGGTAGGTCGTCGGCCAAAAGGCTGTGGATACCATCGTATTGGCCGTCGTCGTTCCACCGGGCCCCGCGGCTGGCCCAATATAGATAGCCCCCTTCGGCGAAGAGGACCTCGTTGGCGTCAAAGCCCGACGACGCGCCGAGGCTTTCGACGAAGAGTTCGGTGACCTCGCTCATCTCAAATAGTAAAAGGATGTCGGTGACGGCCACGCCGGCCGCTGCCGCACCGTGGTCCGGCTGTCGGTCGAGTAGTGCGGCGTAATGGGCACGTGCTTCATCGACGCGGTGGTTGCTCAATTCCTCTTCGGCGAGGGCCAATTCACCGGCCTGGGACCCTTTAGAGGCGTTGGCGCTCGGGGACTGCTCCATAGACTCGTCGCTGTCGGCGGAGGCCAGGTCGGCACCACATCCGAAGGCGAAAAGTGATATCGATACGCAGATGGTCAGCCAAAACCAGGTGGGGAGGGTAGATGGTGAAGCGTTGTATGGGTAACCCATCGCACTTTCTCCTGTTGCGAGCCGAATGCCGGCGAGGATAGATAATGCAAAAAGTCTGCCGACAATTGCTCTCGTTCAACTAAAGCGGGTTGACGCACACTTTTCAAGGTCGAAACGCCAACGGGCGGTATCAAACGCCGAGCGCAGGGCCAGGCCGCTGAATCGAAGATGGTATCGACGGAGGGGGAGCGCTTTCGTATCGACGGCGCCTGGTGCGGTACGGAGGAGGAGGGGATGATATAGCGATGTCGGAGGCGAAGATTGGGCGGCGATCGGCACAGGGCTGCTCCACCGGTGGAAGAAGCCTGCACCGATCGGGTGTTGTTTTCCTCTGAAGAGATGGTGACTGTGCCGCTCTGAAACCGACAGCGGTTGCGTTATAGTGTGTGCCGGTTCGCTGACGGGTTGTCTTTGCTTCGGTGGCCTGATGCAAATGGTTTTCAGGAGATGTGGGTGAACGGCCACGATTACAACGATGGATGGAAACTGTGGGGATGGAAGACGGCGGCTTTGGTGATGATCTGTTGGGTTGGCTGTGCCCCCTATGAGGAGGGGTATACCGGGCATTACCAGGAGATTGAGCTCGACGAGTTGCAGGATCGGGCAGTGGCGGTCGATTTTTTTCGCTTCGGCGGCGACGTACGAGCGGTGTTGCGATATTACGATATCGGTTCATCGGCAGCTCGAGAGGCACCCTTTGATAGTTCCAACGAAGTGCATTGTCGCTGGAGCCGGGTAGCAGAATTTGACGATGTGGAGCGCAACTTCTCGTTGACCGTTCCCGCCAACGCCCGCGATGATCGAATCGATCTGGAGGGTATGATCGGTGACGACGGTCGGATGCAGCTCGTCATCGACGAAGCGATCGAAGACGAGCCGCAGCAGATCGTGCTCGAGCGCAATCATCAAAGCCCCAATTCCGATTGTTCGACCATCGACGACTTTTTTGTGCGGGCGATCTTCGGAGAGAGCGATTCCAATGGTTTCGATCCCGAGACCTACCAGTTGCGCCATCCCGTATTCTCCCTGTTATGGGCCGGCTTGGAGCCGGTCAGTCACGACGGGGCCCTGGTCTATGTGGCGATCAATCGCCCGGAGCCGTCGATCCGGCTGACCGAGGGGATTCAATTCAATCGTCACAACAATGAATTGACCGGGAATCTATCGGTGAGCGTACCGCCACCGGCGGAACAAATTCTGGTGGAAAGTGGGGATACGCGCTACGCTCTGGCTCACTTTGTGGTCATTGACGACAGTGACGGTGAGGGAAGCTTTAGCTGGGACGTCAATGAGGAACCGGTGGTGGCCACGGCGCTGGAGCAAGCAACACCCGATCATGCGCCGGAGGGCGTCGAAATCACCGGCTGGGGCAAGGGACTTTTATTCGTAGAGGGAAGACTCGACGAACTCCACGAAAATCTGCAGGCCCACTTCGATGGGGGAATCGAAGATGCGGAGCGGGGTCGGCATTTTTATATCGTCGAATTATTCTATCATGACGACGAGGTCCGAAGACTTCGACTCCCCCCTCGTCCACAAGCCGATCGCCCGGTACAACGCCGGGTGCCCTTGCAGGTCACCGAGGAGCATCTGGATGCAGGGGAAGTACCCGTACCTCGCCTTTTTCCCCATAACTGAGTCGACATGGCGCCGTCGCCGTTTTCCCAATCGAGCCCCCGGGTCGCTCTCGCGGTGATGATCGTCGCCGTCGGGGTCGGGCTGTCGGCGACAGTGCTCGCCGAGGAGAGCGCCGACCCCCAAACGGTGGCCATCGCCTCCGATTTGCGCGTTTTTTCAAGCACCGACAATCCCATCTACAGCAATGCAGAGTTGCAAGCGGCGATGCTCCGCGGCGCCGAGGAGCAGTGGCGATCGAAGAATACGTCGGTGGCCGTCGTCAGCCACCAGGAGGTGGATCAGGCGGTGGTGGACTCGGCGATGTACGAGGCAAATCTGGAATTGGCCCGGGAGTGGGGCCAGATGGGGATCGAGGCCTACAAACGGGTCCAGACCCAGTCGGCGACGGATTATCTGGAGCGCTCGCTGCAGTATTTTGAGACCATCTCTCATGATTTCGTGGCCCCCGAGGAGGTCTCGGAGATATTGATGTATCTGGCGCTGAGTTATCTGGAAGATGGCACCAATGTGGTGCGACCGCTCGATGTTCTGCAGGAGATGATCCGCCGCGATCCGAGCCGGCGATTGCAGCGGGGCTACTATCCCGATTTCATCGTCCAGTATTACGAAAACGCCCGCGAGACCCTGTGGCGACAATTGCGCGAGGAGGGACCACCACGTCAGGAGTCGGAGCGCATCGCCGGTGTCAGCGGGGCCGATTTTGTATTTCACGGCTACGCGGTACCCATCGATGAGGAGTCCTTTGAATTGGTGGCCTATCTCTATGATGCGCGAGAGCAGGTATTGCTCGATCCCGAGCGGCTGATCCTGGAGGAGGTCGACGACATCAGTCTGTACGAGGGGTTCGGGCGGCTGGCCAGTCGCCTGTCGGCCTGTTTGGTGGAGACGGTCCCCGATCAGGGTGATGTCGGCGAATTGATGGCCTCTCGCGGCACGAGTCGCCTATCGATTCAGCTCGGCATGAATTACGGGTCGTTTTTGCAGTTGCCGTCGCCGCTGGCAGAGCCCTTCGGAAATTACGGGCTGGGGTTCGGTGTGGGGTGGGCATTGACCCGGGAATTTCAACTGATCGGCACGTTGGATGTGACCAACTCGGTGAGCGACTATTCGGGGGTGTTGCGCGATGATTTTGCGACCATTCGAACCATGGTGGGGGGTCAGTTGGGAAGCGCCATT
>SKPJ01000110.1 GCA_007119595.1 Myxococcales bacterium | reverse complement strand
GTCATGATCGGCGCCGGATTGGTGGCCCGAAAGGCCCGCAAACTGGGTTTGAAGGCCAAGCCCTGGGTCAAGACCTCGTTGGCTCCCGGCTCTCGGGTGGTCACCAAATATCTGGATTCCGCAGATCTGACCGAGGATCTGGAGGAGGTGGGCTTTTTCACCGTGGGATACGGATGCACCACGTGCATCGGAAACTCCGGTCCCCTACCGGAGCCCATTGAGTCTGCGATCATCGACAACGACCTGGTCGCCTGCTCGGTGCTTTCCGGAAACCGCAATTTCGAGGGTCGCATCAGCCCCCATACCCGCGGCAATTACCTGGCATCCCCGCCGCTGGTCGTGGCCTACGCCATCGCCGGAACGATGGATATCGATATGTACAACGATCCCATCGGCACCGACCAGGATGGCAACGACGTATTCTTGAGCGATGTCTGGCCCTCCAACGAGGAGATCCGCGACTTCATGAATAAATTCGTCAGTCGCGACGACTTTTTGGAAAAATATGCCGAGGTCTACGAGGGACCGGATAAGTGGAAGAATCTGGAGGTTCCCACCGGACAGGTCTACGACTGGGACGACGATTCGACCTATATCCAGGAGCCGCCGTTTTTCGTCGACATGGGACTCGACGTGCCGGAGATCAAACCGGTCACGGACGCCCGCTGTCTGGTCAAGGTCGGCGACAATACGACCACCGACCACATCAGCCCGGCGGGACATATTCCCACCGACAGCCCGGCCGGCCGCTATCTATTGGCCAATGGGGTCAAGCGATCGATGTTCAATTCCTACGGCTCGCGCCGCGGAAACGATCAGGTCATGACCCGTGGTACCTTCGGAAATGTGCGACTCAAAAACGAGCTCGCACCGGGCACCGAAGGGGGCTACACCACCTATCTGGGACCGGATGGAGAGCCCGAAAATCCGCCGACCCTCAATTATGAGACCGACCAGATCCCGGAAAACGGCGAGCAGTGCTTTATCTACGACGCCGCCGTCAAATACATGCGCCACGGTGTGTCCACCGTGGTTCTGGGCGGTGAGAATTACGGCATGGGTTCCAGCCGCGATTGGGCCGCCAAAGGTACCTACCTACTGGGCGTGGAGGCCGTCATCGCCAAGAGCTACGAGCGGATTCACCGCTCCAACCTCATCGGCATGGGCGTTCTTCCCCTGCAATTTCAGGACGGAGATACCCAGGACTCATTGGGGCTTACAGGCCATGAGGTCTACAATATCGAGGTCGATGACAACCTCGAGCCCTTCCAAAAGGTCACGGTGACTGCCACCGATCCGGACTCCGGCGACACCACCGAATTCGTCGCCGACTGCCGAATCGACACCCCGGCAGAGCTCGAGTACTACCGAAATGGCGGCATCCTCCACATGGTGCTTCGCCAGATGGGAAATGAGGCCTGATTCCAATCACTTTCCCAGCCGAAGGGTACGGGGCCTGCGATCGGGCCCCGTATCCTCAAGCGGGCCCTCCCACCTATTTATTGGGACAGGCCCTGGCAGGTCTCACAAAAATAACTGCTTCGTCCCCCGACCTTTTGTTTTTTGATCTCCCCTGCGCAGCGGGGACAATCGTCGCCCTCGTGTCCGTAGACCTCAAAGATATCCTCCATTTCGCCCTCCTCGAGATAGAGAATTTCGTCGGCCATCGAGCGCTCGATGATCTCCTCGAAATACTGTGGCATCACCTCCACCAGGCGTTGCCAATCCGGCTCGTCGAGTTGTCCGCACGTGATGCGCGGCGGCAATTTGAGCCGCCAGAAGATCTCACTTACGGCGATATTTCCCACACCGGCGACGATGGATTGATCGAGCAGGGCCGTCTTCAACAACCGGCGATCCGTACAGGCGTTTTGAAGATCCTCTGTGGTCACGTCTTCGGGCTCGGGCCCCATTTTTTGAAGTGGCTCATAAGCGTCGAACTCGTCGGCCTCGAGAAGTCGCGCCCTTCCCAGCCGCCGCTGGTCCTTGAATACCAGCCACCCCTGACCTTCGATATACCACGAAAGGCGCGCATAAGCGGGCTCTGCTACGTCGCTGCAGATCACCTTTCCGGTCATGCGAAAATGAAGGACCAAGACCTGTCCGGTGGCGAAATGACATAGCAGGTATTTGCCGCGCCGACCCGCTTTTGTAAGCGGCGTCGTTAGCGCCTCGGTCAGCGCGTCGGGCGGGGTCTGGCGCAACAACTGCTCGTCGAATACGCACACCTGGTGGGCTGCCCTTCCCTCCCACCATCTCTGCAGGTTGCGGCGCACCACCTCCACTTCGGCCAGTTCAGGCATCGAATTTCCCTTTATTGCAAGAACTTTTCTCACTCAGCCAACATCTTCCGGTCATCGTTTGACAATCACTTTGTGGAGCCGGTCCATTCCCGGAACCGGGGCCGGTCAATCCCCGGAACCGGGGCCGGTCCATTCCCGGGGCCGGAGCCGGTCAATCCCCGGAACCGGGGCCGGTCAATCCCCGGAACCGGAGCCGGTCAATTCCCGGGGCCGGAGCCGGTCCATTTACTTTTTGGCATTGGGGCCAATCTGAGGATTTTGTCGCCTCAACCAGTCCCGGAGGGGCCGAAAGACCTTTCCCTGTACGCCCTGGGAGATAAAGAGATCTGCGTGGGCGTGGGGTACCTCGCGGGAGCCGACCTCCACAATTTCCACGTCGTGAGATCCGATATGATCCAGGACTGACAGCGCCGCCTCGGGGGTCACGATTCCATCCTGCATGGCGAGGATGCACAATATGGGCACCTCCACCGAATACAGGGAGTGGCTGATATTGAGGCCGTCGACGAAGAGATCTCGATTCTTGATCCACCGCGCCATCTCGGCATTTAGCTGCGGATCCGGATCGTCGATGGTCTTGACCAATTGATCGGCCGCCGACAGGTCGATGATCTCGGGATTTAAATAATGCGATAAAAGCTGTGGAAATCGCTGCACCACGGGGATCAGCATCCGGGCCAGACGCCGCACACCGCGGATCCGAATCAGTCCCAGTAACGGCGGGCATATCGAAGCCCCGACAAGCCAGGGGTGGGCCCGATTCCACCGCAGAGGACCGCCGATATTGACCAGCCCCCCGACGCGGTGGTTCTGCGGCCGATGAGCCAGATAAACATAACTGGTGGTCGCCCCCAGACTGCATCCCACCAGATCAAAATGATCGGCTTCGCACGCCGTTTTTTGGCCGATAAAATCCAGCACCGCCGGCAGGTCCGTATTGGCCAGGTCGGAAAAACCATAGCGGCGCCGTCCCCGGTGGCGTGTCGACTCTCCCTGACCGCGCAGATTGGCCGCCCATACCTCGAAGCCATCGGCGACGAGATACTCGATCATCGACGCGCCTCCGGGGTGGTAATTGAGGATAAAGCAATTCATGCAATAGCCGGGCACCATCACCACGGGCCGACGGGCCGCGTCGGTCCTGTCGGGATCGACAAAGCGCCGGACGTCGAGTTCCCATCCGGCGCCGTTATCGACGCGATACTTCTCTTGGTTCATAGTCCTGGCACCGCTTGCATAAAGGATGCAAAGGACCAGCCCGCCTCAACGCGGACCGGTCCCGGCACACCAATGGGTTCCCAGCGGGAAATCATTTATGCGTCTTGCTCCGCCGGCTCGACGTCCGCTGTTTCGCTGCCGCCGACGTCGCGGCGCAATTTATCGAGCACCGAGGCATCCTTAAGCGTCGACGTATCGCCGCTTTGTCGTCCGGCGGCCACGTCGGCCAGAAGCCGGCGCATGATCTTGCCGCTTCGGGTTTTGGGCAAAGAATCGGTAAATTTGATCTCCGAGGGCTTGGCGATGGCCCCGATCTCGTCGGTGACATGAGCGCGCAGCTCATCGACCAGGTCCTCGGAAGGTTCTCCGGATTCCAGGGTCACAAAGGCCACAATCGCCTGTCCCTTCAACTCATGGGGACGGGGCACGACCGCCGCTTCGGTCACCTTGGGATGACTTACCAGGGCGCTCTCGATCTCCATGGTCCCCAGGCGGTGGCCGGAGACGTTGATGACATCGTCGATACGACCCATGATCCAGAAATAACCGTCTTCGTCGCGTTTGGCACCGTCGCCGGCGAAATAGGTGCCCTCAAAGCGTCCGAAATAGGCCTTTTTAAAGCGCTCTTCGTTGCGATAGACCGTGCGCAACATGCTGGGCCATGGCTTTCGAATCACCAAAAACCCGCCCTCATCGGGACCCACTTCATTGCCATCGCGGTCGACGATTTCGACATCGATCCCCGGCAGGGGCTTGGTGGCGCTTCCGGGCTTGGTCTCGGTGGCCCCCGGAATCGGCGAGATCAACACTCCCCCGGTCTCGGTCTGCCACCAGGTATCGACGATGGGACAGCGATCGTTACCGATCTTTTCGCGATACCACATCCAGGCCTTGGGGTTGATCGGCTCCCCGACGGTGCCCAACAGGCGCAGACTGGAGAGATCGTGGCGATCGACCCACTGATCGCCCCACTTCATAAACGCCCGGATCGCCGTGGGCGCCGTATAAAAGGTGTTGACCTGGTGGCGGTCGACGATATCCCAGAACCGGTCCGGCTGCGGGTAATTCGGCGCCCCTTCGTACATCACCGACGTCGCCCCGTTTTGTAGCGGG
>SKPJ01000575.1 GCA_007119595.1 Myxococcales bacterium | reverse complement strand
CGCCGCCCCCAGGAGGCCTGCGGTACGAGCGGCCAAAAAGTGGTCTTAAACGGCGTGCTCAACTGCTCGATTCTCGACGGCTGGTATGCCGAGGGCTACGACGGACTCAACGGCTTCGCCATCGGTTCGGGCCACGAATTCAATATCCCGGAAAAGCAGGATGCCCACGACGCCGACGCCCTTTACAGGGTGCTCGAAGAGGAAGTCATCCCCCTGTATTACGAGGTCGGTCCCGATGGGCTTCGCCGGCAATGGATCGAGCGTATGAAGTGGGCCATCTTGAGCCTCGGATGGCGCTACAACGCCCAGCGAATGCTATTGGACTATCTCCAAAACGCCTATCTGCCGGCCGTGGGAGCCACCACGGCCTCATGACCAAACGTCGGGAATCGACAGCGAAAAGCTGTCAGACGTTCGGGTCCCACAGCACCTCGCCGGTATCGGCGGCGACCACGACCCACCGACTCCACACGAAGAAGGCGTCGCTGAGTCGGTTTAAATAGGCGATCGCCGCCTCGTCGACCTCCTCCGATTCGGCGAGGTCGACGACGATGCGCTCCGCCCGGCGGCAGATGGTACGCGCCTTGTGCAGATCGACATTGAGCCGGCTTCCGCCGGGCAACACAAAGGAGCGAAGCTCCGGCAGCTCCTCATTATACTCGTCGATCAAATCCTCCAGCCCCTTCACGTCGCCGTCGGTGACCCGTGGCATCTGTTCCCCCATATCCTCCGAGAGTGTGGCGAGGATACTCCCCAGATTAAAGAGTTGATGCTGGATTTTGAGAAGCTGCGACGAAAGAGGTTGAAATTCCTCCTGGTCCGGGTACTCGTCGGCGATGGTCTGACGCGCCGCGCCGACCAGGGCGTTGAGCTCGTCGACCGTCCCGTAACTGGCGATGCGAACATGGCTTTTTTGCACCCGCTGACCACCGACGAGACGGGTCTGACCCCGGTCTCCAGTGCCGGTATACACCCGGTTGATCGCCAATTCCGGATCTCGATATTCCTCCTTTTTCGCATCTTCTTGTGGCCGATCTTCTTGTGGGTCCTCACTCACGGTGAACCTCGTTGCAGATAAGTTGTTGGGGGGCGGGAATTCATTTTTATGGCTCGAGCGTCACCCGACCGATGGCGTTGGCGATGCTGAGCAGGTAATAAGCCCGTTGGCTTTCGCCGTCGGTGACGATGGTCAGCGCCTGCGCGCCCTCGAGCATATCCGCGACTTCCCCGACGTCAATCGGCGGCGCCACCAACTCGTCGCAGGCGGTATCCAAGAGATAGAGCTCATCGTCATTGAATGAGGTAATCCACAACAGCCCGTTGGCTCCCATGGCTGCTCGGTGTGTGACGTCATTTTCAGATTCATATAATTGTAGGGGTTCGACAGCGTCGTAGATCCACTGGCGCTCTTCGAGATCGAAGACGAAGAGCACAGGGGCGATGCCACTGGAAAAGTAGAGTCGCTCGCCGCCGGGGGGCAAAAGTGGACGTCCCGGGGCACCGACCGCCTCGATACTGGCTTGCCCCAGTGAAAAGGACTGCGACGGCGGCTCGACGGGATCTGTGTCGAGGTCCAACCACTGCAAGCCTCCCTCGGAGCCAACCCGCACATCTTCCCCGCTCATATCGAGTGTGCCGGCACCACTTACAAATAGCGATTCGGCGCCATCGACGTCATAGACCGCCAAAAAGTGGGGATTCTGAAAGGCCGTCTCCCAGGCGGCGACGACCTCTAGAGTCGAGCGCTCGATGACGGCGATACTTCCGGGCCCGTAGCCCTTGTCGAGACTCAAAAATTCGACGTTGGCCACGTAGGCATACCCGTCGGTGAGGGCCACCGCAGAGGGATCAACAAAGCGCTCGTCCGAGATCTCTTCGAGCACCTCTCCCGTCACCAGATCTGCAACGGTGACCGTATCGGAGATAAAATTGGTGACCCAGATCTCGCCGGCTTCTTCGTCGACGGAGGCCGCATAGGGGTTGCGGTCGTTTCCCACGTCGACGAAGCCGCTCTTTAGCGATCCGTCGAGCCGATCGAAGCGACTGACCGTATTGGCGGCACTCTCGACGATAAAAAGGGCATCGTCGGTGGCGAGCAATTCGTTTGCCGCGGGGCCGATCTCACTGAGGCGGCGCTCGACGACGACGTCGTATTCGGGCACGCCCTCAGAGCATGGAGCCTCGGTGCGAAGTTCCGGCTGTGGGGCCTGGGCCGCTTCGTCATCGCAGGCAAAAATTGTGAGGGCGACGAAACTGGCCACCGCGATGGTCACTCGCTTCATCACCGACCTCCCCCGTCGCTCTGGACCTCTATCGACACGAGCATCGCCCGCCCCGGAAGGGGCCGATGCAATCGATCATAGGCCCCGTTTTGATCGAGGATATCCTGAATATGAAGACCGGCTCGAAGCCAGTCGGAGATCCGGCTCGTCGCTCCCATATCGAGGCGCAACACCCCGGGGTTTTGGAGATTCCCGAAATTGTCCAGGTTGACGCGGCTTCGATAGTGAAGCGCCGTCGATATCGAGGTCTCGGGAAGGTTGGCGAAGATCGCCAACCCCGCGATATCAAATGCCGAATCCACGGCGATTCGATGGCGCGGTTGGCCGGGAAGTTGGGTTGGAGAGGCTCCGGAGCTGGCACCCAGCGTCGCCCGGGTCAGCGTATATCCCCCGGAAAGAGCCCATCGATCGCCGATCTGAGCCCTCATCGCCGCCTCCACACCGCGGGAGGTGGCATCGTGGAGATTCTGGGCCTCGAAGAGATGTGCCGAGACGGGCAAAAAGAGGATCGTGGAGTCGATAAAGTGGGTGAAATAAGCACCCCGAACACTCAGCGGATCGTCGCCGGCACCGAGTTGTATACCGGCGTCGGCGGTCCAGGCTTGCTCTGGCTCGAGCGTTGGATCGCCGCGCACGCCCTCGGTCTCCAGATACAATTCATCGAAATCTGCATTGCGAAAGGTGCGCGCCATATTGGCGCGAAATTCGAGGCGTCGGTGCACCCTCGTGATGGCTCCCAGAGCCGGCAAAAACGGCTCGATAGTTGCCGATGATCGATTGGAATCCTCGCTGAGCTCGGCGCGGACGGCGGCGATCAGGCTCAGATGATCGTCGAATAATAACCACTCATCGCTCACCGAACCCATCGCCGTATGTCGGGTGGCGCTGATCCCGGCCTCATTGGAGGTCTCGATCTGTGCCTCGTAGCTCTCCCGTCGCCCCTCGACATCGACGCGAGCAAGGTGAGAATTGCCGATCAATGCCGCTGCTCCACCGGTCGTTGAAAGCACTCGTTGGGTGGAATGACTCTCGAAGGGCTCGCGGGTCATAAAACCCTCTTCGTTTCGATAGCGGTAGCTTCTCTGCTGAACACCGGCCGTGGCGTGGGTGTCGACGATGATCGAGGAGCTTTGGAGCGCCTCGCGACGATCCCATCGCAAGGTGGCCAATTGGCGATCGTCGTCTACGCGGGCACTTTGAAAGGATTGTTGAAATTCCGACGGGCCCGGGCTTCCGGCGTCGCCGCTCTCCCAGCGACCGGTGAGCCGAAAATGGTCGTCTCCCCGCTCGAGCCGACCGGTGGTGCCGAATCCGACGCGCTGGTGGTCGTTGTTGATTCGCCGGTGCTCCGTTCCCTGATCGTCGACAAAATCGAAATCGCCTCGACTCTGGCGAACACCACCGTGAAGCCGAAGACCCATCACCTCGTCACCGACGCCGGCATCGGCGTTGACGGCAGTGCTGCCAAAGCTTCCCACCGAACTCTGGCCGGTGATCTCCCAGCCGTCCTCCGGTGGCATCGCGGGATTGAGACGTACAGCTCCGGTTACCGCCCCACCGCCGTAGACCGCCGCGCCGCTACCGCGAATGATATCCGCCGACTCCAATCCGCCGGTCATCATCTGACCGGCGTCGAATCCATGACCGGCCGACGAACTGAGCCTCAATCCATCGAGTTCCACCACGGTCTGACGCGAATTGCCACCGCGCACCGACAAAAAGGCGGGCTGACCAAAACTGGATTCACTGCGCACATAGGTTCCGGTCACCCGGCCCAGGGCATCGCCCAGGGTCTGGCCACGAAAATACAGGTCATCGACGCCGACCCGCGTGGAGTGGCCCGAGGCAAAGCGCTCGTCGTCGCGCTGCAGCGTCTCGCGCTCCACGGTCCGCACCGTCAATTCCCCGTCCTTCGATTCCCCGCCCTCCGACACATCCGACTCGGCGGCCGCATCGAATGGCAAATAGACGATCACCACCAGCAAAAACGACACTGCGCGGGTTCCCCATCGATTGTCATTGGACATACACATCGAGACGCCGATCCTGCCCTCGAGACGCGGAGAGCATGAGATTTTATTTCGACGCCGCCCGGATATCCTGACTCACCGCTTTTTCGAAAATGCTTTCGATCGCCGTCGATCGCCTTCCCACCCAGAGTTTCGGGCAGTGGCAATGGATCGACGACATCGCGGCTCACAGTGGCGCGACCGTCCCGGATTTTCACCGGGTTCCCCGTCGCGGCGTACCAGTGGGTGACTATCGCGCTCCAACCACGGGGCGTCAACCCACACCTGTTTACCCCCTGATCACGGACACGGACACGGGCTCGTGCTCGGGCTCGGGCTCGGGCTCGGG
>SKPJ01000493.1 GCA_007119595.1 Myxococcales bacterium | reverse complement strand
GTCCCCACGCTGACTGCGTGTGTGGCGGCCGTGTTGCGTCCCCAGACCGTATAGCTATATCGGGCGGTCAATTCGACGGCGCCGAGGTCCAGGAGAAGTCCACCGCTGACGTCGACGCTGTCGCGGTCGAGCCGGAGGTCGCGGACTTCGATATTATCCGGCGTAAATTCGGTGGAAGGTACGGAGGGGTCGACGGCGATAAACGATTCGCCTATGACCTCGCCCTCAACAACTGTCATTAGACCGTTGATGCCAGCCATAGCGATCAGGGAATCGCCGATGAACTGCCCGGCCTGTAGTTGCGCAAGACCCTGGTGTCCAGGGGAGCCGAAGCGAAAGCGAAAGCCCGTTTCTGCGCGAACGAATGTCTCGGTCTGATGGATGAACGTGCCGAAGAGGAGGGATTGGGTCAGGTCGGTCTGGGCGTCGCCGAGGGTGGCCTGACCACCGATGCGCGTATTGCCGTCGGCGTCGGTGACGAAGGTGCCGGAGGGCTCTTCGTATCCGGTGGGAAATTTCAGGGTGGTGCCGGAGGTGACCATGATGTTGCCGGCGACAAGATTGTAGCGTCCGTGGAGCCTGAGGTCGGCGGCGCCGAATTGAGAGGCGTTGAAATCCAAGATCGATTCGGTCGCTTCACCGGGCGTGGGCAATTCTTCGAATTCATCGAGAATCAGTGGCTCAGTGGAGTAGCTGAGGTGCACGATAGCGATGTCGGCAGCACCTTCGAAGCGATCGCTGAAGCCATAACGGGTTCCGATTCGCATCGATTGGGATCGGAAATGAGCGTCCAGTGGAAATGCCTGAAACGTGCCGTCATCGAGGTATTCATGATCTGCGTGTTGAAATGTCTGAGAGATGGTTACCACCAATTCGTCGGCCGGGAGAGTCCAGGGCGAGGCGACAGCCAACGCGGGAAAAATGAGAACCGCAGACAATACCAGGGCACCGAGAAGTCGTCGGGTAGGCTGGTACGTAGAGTGGGGAGGCAACAAGTTGGTAGGTACCGGGCGGGGATTGGGCATGTCGTTTCCGGTGATCGAAATGGCTTGGTGTAGATCGATTCGTGCGAATGTAGAGCTTTTAGAATCCCCGGGGAGGAAGCGTCGGTTCCTCTTCGGGTTCCGATGGTTCTTCGTCCTGAGATTCCGGCGGCGATTCCTCCTCGGCATCCTCGGGTTCTTCTTCGACATCCTCGGGCTCCGGGGAGGGTATCTCCGCCGGTTGTGGTTCGGCGGTTGGTGCCGGGTCCGTCTCGGAATCGCTCGGTTCCGGCGGCTGATCCTGTGATTCAGCGGAGGCCTCGACGGTTTCATCGCCATGCGAAGTCTCGGAGCCGGGATCGCTGTCTTCGCCGGGCGTGGAAGGCTCCTCCTGTGCGCCCTGTGTTGATGCGGATTCCACAACCTCCTCTTCCACGCTCGGTGCTACGGAGTCCGGTTCCGGTGCGGGCGAGGGAGTAGGGCGTTGTCCAGCAGAGGAGGGCTGTGCCCCCACCGAGGCGGTCTCTTCTTCGGGGCCGTTGAGTTCGGCGATCCCGCGCGCCGTGAGCTTGACGGTACCGGTGATATCGGAAGCACGCAGTTGGCTCGTGGTGCGCGCAAGTTCAAGGTCCTGGTTTTGAGCTTCTCTCTCGGCCTGCGACACAGCTTCGGCGACAGTGTCCGGCGGGGCCTCGGCGACGGTCGCAGATTCACCGGTATTCTCCAGTGCGTCTTCATCGCCACCATCTGAGATGACGAAGTCGACGAGTGCAAATAAGACGAGGAGAGCTCCGCCGATCGTCACAGCGACCAGCGCCCGCTTCGAGGAGCGCCGCGGCGGGTCATCGTCGCTGGAGTCGTCTGGGGAGATGTCTTCTTCGCCGGAGCCGAGGGTGGTTGCATTGCCGATCTCTTCGAGATCATAGGGAGCATCGTTGGTATCGGTCCTCGGTGGAGACCATTTGCCGGTGGAGACTCGGGAGGGGGGTGGATTGGAGGTGCGTGCGTAGTACAAATCGGCCAATCGAGTCGCCACCTCATCTGCAGTGGGTCGATCGTCGGGTTCTCGGGCGAGGCAGGCATGGATCAATTCGCAGAGTTCTTCCGGCAGTCCGCCGCGATGAGTGTCGATCGGTATCGGTGTCGATTTTACCTGGGCCAAAATATTGCCCTCAGAAAAATCGATGGGGAGCCGGCGGGTCAACATTTCGTAGAATGTGACGCCTAATTGATAGACGTCGGTAGCGGTGGTGAGGCCGGGGCCCAGGACCTGCTCCGGCGCCATATAGGCCGGTGTTCCCCGGACAGCGGTTCCCTTTGCCAAGAGATGCTCCATGGAGCGAGCGAGTCCGAAGTCGATCAATTTGACGCCACCGCCAGTTTCGAGAATGGCGTTTGCCGGTTTGAGATCGCGGTGGATCATGCCCTGTTCGTGCAAAAAGGCGACGGCCACCGTCAACTGGTAGCCCAGTGTGAGCACGCCGTTGACGCTCATGGCCCCGGATTCCTCGAGAATTTCGTCGAGGTCTTGGCCCTCGACGAGTTCGGTGACCATCAGATCAAAACCATCGAGGGTGGTCACGTCGTAGATGGAAATCAGGTGCGGATGAGAAAGCGGCGCCATCTGCCGGGCTTCCTGCAGAAACAACCGTCGCGCTTCATCGTTGGAGCGCAGTTGGGCGTTGAGGGTCTTAACGGCGACGTCGCGCTTTAGACGGGTATCCCATGCTCGATACACGACGCCCATACCGCCGTGGCCCAGCGATGCATCGATGCGGTATCGGGATCCCAGAGTTTGGCCGACGAGTCCGTCTGAAGTAGGGGTGTCCTTTTTCGACAAGTCGATGATGAGCATCGACGCCTTGTCGGAGTCTTCGATGTCGATGGTGCGCTCAACCCACTGTCCATCGACGAGTATTTCCACCCGACTTTGTCCGGGCTCCAATGATGTTTCGCATTGCCCATCGCCATCGAGGACCAGTTCTTGCCCATCGTCCAGGCGCACCCGTGCCTCGGAAAGGGGACGGGCGGAGTCGATAAACATCAATTTCATCGCCAAAACGCAGACCTCGCAGAAAGTGAAGACGAGCTACCAACGAAACAAGCAATCATTGGGCGAAACAAAGGCTATAGCGATATGCGCGACAGTAAGATATGCGATAATTATCTTCACGACTGCAAAAAATCAGGGTGATTAGGTTCTGGTATTAGGGGGGGCTATAAGCCGACGATGCGCCCCAGACGAAATACAGCGACTCGCTGGTATTCGTTGACGACGGTGGACCAGGGGAAAAATATCGACATCATCTTGTCCTTTGCGCGGGGAACACGGCTGTGGCAAGTCCGTGGCAAAGTAGCAAATGGATCGAACTCCGGCGAGGTGATCGAATGTGCTGGGTCGGGAAGTAAATTGATGCGGCCGATGCTGTGTACGACTTCGAATGGCGAACTCGGGAGCGCCCCAAAGACCGAAAGCGGACGTCGAAATGTACATCGGACGTCCGCTTTCGGAATTTCAACTCAGGCACATGGCATCTTCTGGAGCGGGCTGTGTACAGCCCCGGCTCGAGCGTCGAAGTCAGTCTTCACTATGGTACTGATCATGAAGGACGACGTGGTCCGTCGCGGCGGAAGCGCCGTGACAACCGACACAACCGAGTCCGGAGTCGGAGTCACCTTGTAGTGCGGTTCCGTCGGGCATGGCCATTACATTTTCCAGATCGGGAGTGGCCTTCATCCACCACCACTCACCGAGTTCTTCCTCATGCTTCTCCATCACCGTGACGGCCATGGGTTCTGCATCGCCATCGTTTTCGTACTCCTCTTTGACGATAATCGAGCCGGCCTCATAGGGGATCAGGTTGTCGTTCAAGGAATCCTGGGCGTGGTCGTTGGCATAGGTGATGACGAATACTCCGCCGGGATGACCGGATTGGTGATGAGTGTCGTTACCGGCAAAACTCGGCCAGTCTTCATAGCCATCAATGGCGTCTAGGAGCGCTGCACTTTCAGTCGTGGGTTCGGGAAATTCAGGCTCTTCCTCTTCTTCCTCTTCTTCCTCTTCTTCTTCCTCTTCTTCTTCCTCTTCTTCCTCTTCTTCTTCCTCTTCTTCTTCTTCTTCTTCCTGGTTGTATTCGTCTTGATTCGGATCCTCGTTGTTCCCAGCGGGATCGTCATCATCACCACAACCAGCGGCCAAAAAGACGATGAGTACCAGCGGGACTAAACGGCGGGTCAGCAATGTCAGCATATTTAACTCCTACTTCTCAGGTCGGATTATTTCTCGTGCGAGATTCCAATCAAACGAACGAGCGTCGTATTTGAACATATGGAAGCCATCTTGGACCAAATTTACCTATTGATGCAAGGGTTCAACGAAAAGATTGCGCCCTTACGAGAGCATTTTTGGTTCCGTTATCCGCATGTCACAGGTTTATAGTGCACGAAGTATCGGCTTTGTTACAAATTTTTCTCAACAAACGATTGTGGGTTGCTCATCTGGGTCAGCGCGACGATATCAATGAGCGATCTGATGGCGGGGGATGCCTGGCAAAGAGATAGGAGATGGCGTCCAACTAGGATGAAGCGTCTCCGAAGCGTTCGCGGTATTGCGAAAGGAGATCGTCGCGCATGCCTGGAGAAGGGC
>SKPJ01000061.1 GCA_007119595.1 Myxococcales bacterium | reverse complement strand
GTCGAAGCGGCGTTGCGGCTCACTCGACGATGCTACATCGCATCGCCTCGTCGCCGCGCCTTGTCCGACGCACACTCGACTTTGCAGTCTATCTCCATCAACTTCTGCTCACGGCGTAGTAGTTGTATGGAGAATTTCGCATAGTCATCCTATCCTTATTCTATATCTCAAAAACACAACTGAGTATCTTGAGGAGATTTCGATGACCAAGCCCATTCGGCCCGACAAGGTTGCCCTTGAGGCACTCTCTGATCAACTTCGCGGCGACGTGCTCCTGCCCGGCGATCCCCAATACACGCAAAGGCGCCGAGTCTGGAATGACCTCCACGATCATTACCCGGCGGTGGTAGCCCGCTGCCGCGGGGCTGCCGACGTCATGGCGGGGGTCGATTTCGCTCGCGACCACGACCTGCAACTGGCTGTCAAAGGAGGTGGTCACGACTATGCGGGAAACTCCTCCTGCGACGACGGCCTTCTCATTGATCTATCTCCGATGGATGGAGTCCGGGTCGACCCGACGAATCAAACCGCCCAGGTCGGGCCCGGAGCGACCTGGCACGATTTTTTGTGGGAGGCCCAGCCCTTCAATCTGGCCATACCCGGAGGGCCGCCCCAATCGGGCGTCAGCGGAGTGACGCTGGGGGGCGGATGGGGAGCTCTGAGCTGCAAATACGGCCTGACGCTGGACCATCTCATCGGCGCCGATGTAGTCACCGCGGAGGGAGAATTGGTACGGGCCAGCGAAAACGAAAATCCCGATCTGTTCTGGGCATTGCGGGGCGGAGGGGGCAATTTCGGTGTGGTCACGTCTTTTGAGTTTCAGCTCCAACCGGTAGGGCCGAAAGTGCTGGCCGGCCAGATCCTCCACCCCTACGAAAATGCGGAGGAGACGCTCCGGTTTTACCGTAAGTTCTCCGCCGATGCCCCCGACGAACTCACGGTCTTTCTTCTCGCGCTGCGCCTTCCCCCATTGGAGTTTTTCCCCGAGGAACACCACGGAAAGACGGCGCTTTGTTTCGTTACCTGCTATACCGGCGATCTCGCAGAGGGCGAGAAGGTGCTTGCGCCATTACGGAATTTTGGCGATCCCATCGCCGACACCATCCAGGGACAGCCCTTTTTGGACTTCAAGCACGCCGACGACGACGCGGTGGCCGCAATCGACCGCTTCTACTCCAAGTCCCACTACCTCGACGAATTGAGTGACCGGGCCATCAAAGCAGTCGTTGAGAATATCGAAGATCTGCCAGGCACGGTTACCCTTGTGGGGCTGATGGCCATGCGTGGCCAACTCACCGCCGTGGCATCCGATGCCACGGCCTTCCCCTATCGATCGGAGGGCTACGAATTCGATGTCTGGGCGGCCTGGAGTGATCCCGGATCGGATGAAGAAGTCATGGATTGGGCTCGGCAGTTTCATCGATCCATGACCCCCTTTGCAGATGGCCGTGTCTACGTAAATATGCTGTGCCACGATGAAAAGGAGCGCGTCGAAACGGCCTACGGCGACAACTACGAGCGCCTCGTCCAAATCAAGGATAAATGGGATCCGGACAACTTGTTTCGGCGCAACCACAATATCGAGCCCTCCGCGGCCGACTCCTAAATTGGATGAGCTAAGACGTGCGCCTTCAACTCTTCGAACTCGATCGGTGCATCGGCACCGGGGGAATGGGCTCCGTATATCGGGGTCGCCACGTTGAGACCGGTGTGGATGTGGCGGTCAAGTTCATCCGCCCCGACATCCTCCACAGTGGCCGCAGACATTTTGACCGCGAGGTGCAGTCCCATGCCAAACTATTGCACCCGGGCATCGTCTATCTATTCGAATACGGCACGGTCGACGACCATGCCGACATCGATGGGATCGACGGTTTGGAGGTGGGAAGCCCCTTTGTGGCCATGGAGTTGGCCGACAGGGGTACACTTAGAGATTGGATGCCCCTGTCGAGTTGGGCACAGGCACGCCATATCCTCGTGCAGGTTCTGGACGCACTGGCCTACGCCCATGCGCGGGACGTCATCCACCGAGATCTAAAGCCGGAAAATTTTCTGTTATTTGATCTCCCTGGCGGAGATGTGCAGGTGAAACTGGCCGATTTCGGACTTGCTCATGCCGTGGGAAGCGAGCTCGATACCGACACGGAATGGCTGGAGTCGTCGGCGGGCACTCCATACTATATGCCGCCGGAGCAATTGCACGGGGAATGGCGAAAATACGGTCCCTGGACCGACCTGTATGCGCTGGGATGCATTGCCTGGGAGATCGTCTGCAACGAACCACCGTTTGAGCGCGCCACACCGTTTGCGCTGGCCATGGCCCATTGCGAAGAGCAACGGCCACCGCTTCGTCCCCAATTCGAAGTCCCCCAGGGCCTCGAGGAATGGATCCACCGGGCGATGGCCACTAAACGAGAGGAGCGCTTCTTGCGAGCCGCCGACGCCCTTGCTGCGCTGCCGCGGGCTGAATCAGGCTCGCCGCAGCAGCAGCCCGCTGCCGGCCACCACAGCGGTAAGTCCGGCTTCTCCCCCGCACTTTGCCAGGCCACTACCTGGGCGAAGACCTTGCAGCAATTCGCCAAATTTTCACTACCAGAGGAGTCAACTCGCTCGTCGACGCCCATCGTCGACGGCGATGCACCCCGGATTCCCGAAGCCTGGCAGGTGGAGTGGGTAGAGCAGTTGCCGGCCCCGCTGGTCGGAACCGGACTTGGGTTATTTAGCCTTCGAGAGCCGCCCTTCGTCGGCCGTGAGCAGGCGCGCGACCGGCTGTGGCGCTCGCTTCGGCGCGCGATCGACGAGGAGATCTTGACACTGAGCATCGTCGGCGGTGAGGCCGGCGTGGGCAAGACGCGGTTGGGCTCCTGGTTGTGCACACGAGCCCACGAGGTAGGCGCCGTCTCGGTGCTAAAGGCCATCCACACCTCCGGTGGCGAAGGTCCCACGGAGGGACTTGCCGGGATGGTGCGGCGCAGATTTCGCACCTGGAAGTTGTCGCGCCATGAGGTCTTCGAGTGCCTCCGCGAAGAACTTCCCTCTCTGCGGGCCGAAGACGAAATGCAGCGCATCAGCGATGCCCAGGCGATCACCGAGCTGATCCGACCGGCCGGCGACAATGCCACTGCGGCCGAGGGGCCACAGTTTCGTTTCAACAATTCACGACAGAAATACGCGCTGCTCCTTCGTCTCTTTCGGCGCTGGACCCAACGCAGAGCCCTTCTGGTGTGGCTCGATGACGTCCAGTGGGGCAAGGAGGCGCTGGGCCTCGTCGAGTACTTGCGGGAACACGCCGACGAGATGCCGCCGGTCTACGTTGTGGCGACGGTCCGATCCGAGCTTATCTCCGAAGATCTATCCCTTCGCAAACGCCTCGATGCCATCGCCGCCGACGAGATCGCCGATCGCTTTGAATTGCGACCACTGGCCGGCGACGACCATCGTCGAATGCTCAGCAGATTATTGCCGCTGGAGCCCAGCCTTCGCGATCGCGTCAGCAAGCGCACCGAAGGAAATCCCCTCTTCGCCGTGCAACTGCTTCGCCATTGGATCGAGCGCGGCGAAGTGGAAGTGGCAGACCAAGGCTTTGAGGTAGCCATCGGCACCGATGTGGAAGTTCCCGATGACATCCACACCCTGTGGATGGAGCGCCTCAAAAGATTGGTCGCCGACCTGGCTGACGCTGGCCACGATGAGCTGTGGACCTCTCTGGAATTGGCCGCCACATTGGGCCGCGAGGTCCACGAAGAGGAATGGCGCGCTGTCTGCCAGCAGGCGTCGGTGCCGGCTCCGGTTATGCTCGTCGACAAGCTCGTGCAGCGCGGCCTGGCGCATCGAAGCGACGAGGACTGGCAATTTACCCATGGCCTCCTCGTGGACAGTCTTCAGCGCCGGGCTCGGGAGCAGCAGCGCTGGCGAGAGCACAATTGCCTCTGTGCGACCATTTTGGCCCAAGTATATCCCAATCGGCGGGCCGAAACCGCTCGCCGCCGTGCCAATCACTTCATTGAGGCCGGACAACTGGAGGCAGCCCTCGCCCCCTTGCTGCAGGATGCGCAAAATCAGTACCGCGCAGGCGATGCGCCAGAGAGGCGCCGCGTCCTACGTAGGCGAAGAGACATCCTCGACCAACTCGGCGTAGCGGCTAACGATCCTCGCCGGCTCGAAAATGAAATCGCTTACGCTCATCTATGCTTCTACCTCTCCGAGACAGAACGTGGAGAAGAACTCGCTCGGCGCGCCGTCGAACAACTCGAAGGTCAGGCAATCTCGTCGCTCACCGTCCGTGCCGCCCAAGCGTTGGGTATGTGCCAGCGGCGCCGGGGCCTGCGCGACGAGGCTCGCCTGTGGCTGGAACAAGCCATCGAATGGGCTCGCCAAATCGACGATCCCGGGCTAGAGGTGACGCTCTTCCTTGAGCTTGCGTGGCTCGAAATCCCGGCCGGAAATCTCGCCCGCGCCCATCATCTGCTCACTGAATTGATACGGCGCACCGAGGAAATGGGCGACGACCACCTCCGATTGTGGGGCATGAACTATCTTGCCTGGCTGGCCTTTACCTGTGGAGAGGATCGCCAAAGCGCCGATCTATTGGAGCGGGTTCTGTCGGAGGCCGGACCAGCCGGATTTCGTTCTCTGGAGTCGGGTTGTCATCTGGGACTCGGTGATCTGGCCCGGATCGCCGGCCGGTGGGATCGAGCCCACGAGCACTATCGGCTCAGCCGGCAACTCACTCCCCGCCCCGGCGGTATGCTCGATATGCTGGGGGAGCTGGGATTGGCTCAGGTAGAAGTAGCCCGGGAAAACTTCGACGCCGCCGGGCGCCACTTAGACTACATCGAGGAGCGCCTGACCTATCTGGACGCCGGGAAATACCGGGACTGGGTCTCGACCGTCTGGCTTGCATGGGAGGCAGGACAGGGGGAATGGGAGAAATTCGACGAGCGGTTTCGACGCTACGCCAATGGCTGGCCCCCCAACGCTCGCAAGAGCCGAGACATCCCCTGGCTACTGCGGCTCGCCGCAGACCATGGACACCGGGCCAAAAAGACTCAGCGCGCAGACAACCTCGACGAACTCGCCGCCCAGATCGAGCGCCATCTCTGCGCTCCCGGCGAATTCAGCGATGACCAAGGCGATTAGCGGCCTCTACGTGTCCCAACCGAATCCACAACGGGCGGGCAAGGCCCCACGCCCGGCGGGCGCGCTGCTCTTCCCCGGCTCGATGGGCATAATCGCCGGCCATCTGTAGATGCCAGGGATGTTCGCGCGATAGTTGGCCGTTTTCTGGCCAGCCATCCAGGTAGGGTTGAATGGTCTCTTCGAAGAGTTCCCAATCCCGGGTACCGGCGGCCAGGGCCAGACGGATGACATCCAGCCAGGCATCGAATTTGTACCCAGACATGGCGTTAAAACGTCGCTGGGCCTCGGCGAGATGTTCGGCGCAGGCCTCGAAGTTCTCTGCCGCAACCTCCAGCATAGCAAACTCCATTTCCGCACAGGCCTCCCCGTGGTCCTGATTGCGCGCGCATTGACGAAAGAGCCGGTAGTGGTGGCGAGCGGTTTCAAAATCGCCTTGAACGCGTGCGATGACCCCAAGCCCGGCCCATGCGTAGGCCTCGAGCAGACGCCATCCTCCTGTCTGAGCCAACGTGATCTTCTCTTCATACAGCCTTTGTGCTTTTTCGCCTTCGCCGCGAAGCCAGGCCAGAGCGGCTTCGTACAACAAACACCAACTCTGCCAGTGCCGGTCCCCTACTTGTTTCAAGCACTCCAGGCCCTCGGCGCAATACTCCTCGGCGACATCGAGCTCTCCGAGGAAGAGTTCCAGCCAGCATAATTCCTGAGCCAGGACTCCGGTCCACCAAACCTCATTCATCTCGATAGACCATTCCCTTCCCCGTTGCAGCCACAGACGCGCCTCTTCAACCTTCCCTCGCTTACGCTGGCACATGCCAATGACCTGTGCAGACCACACCGTCAATTCCGACAGTTCTTGGTCTTTCAGGTGCTCGAAGGCTCGCCGAGCTCGCTGCTCGGCCTCGCTCAGGTCTCCGCTGTAGTAGTACAACAGGCCCAACTCCAGGTCGTTTTCCAACCGGCGGCGGTCATCGTCGGGAATATCCAGCGCATCCAGTAGCAGCTGGCGGCGTTCGAGTACCTGCTGGTGATACTCCTCGTCGCCGATGCGAACTGTGTACTGGGCCTCTTCGAGCAGCGGCTGTAGAGCCCTTTCGGATTGTCCGGCCTCGATACGGTGGTCGGCACGTCGCCGAGCCGTTTCATAGGGGTCGGAGTACAGCTCGTCGAGGGTCTCGGCACAGAGGCGGTTGTGTTGTTTCCAACGATTTTGTTCGCGGGCCCGCCGCTGGAGGCTGTCGACGAGCAAGACGTGGTCAAAGCGCCAATTGTCGTCGGCTCGACGGGCCAGTCCGCGCTGAACCAGGACCCCGGCGAGGTACTCTACGTCGCCCAGACCGGCGCGCCGCACCACCGCTTGCCACTCCCGCTCATTGACGACGCGCCCCAATGTGGCAGCCAATTCCAGGGCAATCCAGACCTGCGATTGGCTCAGATGAGGTAATTCATCGGCGAATTGTGCGATGCGGTCCAGCCAAAGGGTATGGATATCGTCGGGAACTTGTGCCTCGATACCGTCGACCAGTTCAAAGCCCTCAGCGCCGATATCGAGTTGTTTCCGATCCACCCAGTCGCGGAGCAATTGAACGGCGAACAGCGGATTCCCCTCGGTTCGCGCTACCAATTGGCCGGTCAATTCGGGGGCCAGGGGAAGGAGGTACTCCAACATCTGGCAGTGCTCTTCTGGCGACAGGGCATCGAGCTCGATGCGCCGGGCCTTCGGTTGAGTTTCGATGGCGGCGATGCGCCGTACCAATCTGGGCTGTTCGGCGATGATATCGGAGCGGACAGTGGCCACCACATAGACCGCCCCAGTGCTGTCGGGATTTCGCTGCAAATACTCCAACAGCCCCAGGGCATGTTCTCCCCACTGTACGTCATCGAGCCACACGATGACCGGCCGCCGTGTGGCCCGACGCGCCAAAAGGCGAGCGACCAAGGCATATTTTTCACGGGGACTGACAAATTGATAGTGCGGTCCGTCAACACTCTCCGCATCGCCCCCGGCAGGACGCACCAGCTCGGTCAACGCTCGGGCGTCTGACTCTCGGCTCTTCTCATCCTCTTGCACTAGGTGGGGAAGTTCCTCCACGAGTTGCTCGTACAGCTCGCCCCGCGATAATTTCCAACTGTGAAATGCGCGCTGAACCATTCCGGCCAGTCCCTCCGCCACTGCCCTTCCACTGGAGGTATGAACGGCCCTGAGTACCGATGCCGCACCCACTTCGTGTGCCCGTATGGTCAGCCATTCGGCCATGCGGCTTTTGCCCACACCGGCTGGCCCGCTGACGATTGTCACTTCCAATCTCTTAGATTCAATGACCCGCCGCAACGTCTGCCACAGATGATCGCGTGCCTCTTCCCGACCGACAAAGGGAGGCTCTCGAAGCCCGAAGAGCCCCAGACCGGCACCGACCAAGGGCGCCGAGAGCTGTTCGATGCGTCCTGTGCGCCAGGTCTCGGGCATAAGTACGGTCACTGGTGGTGAGGTCCTTCCGGCAGGTGTTTCCTCCACCTCGACAGCAGGCTTCTCATCGGTCAGTTGCAGCGTCGGTCCAGGGCTGTCCAGCATCGTCTGATCCGCAACAATCGACAATGTAGAAGCCAGGTCGAGTCGAGTCTCGAGCGTTCCCGCCAGAGTGGGGACCAACGCCTGTGTTTTCCTCGCCCAATCCAGTTCGTCATGACCATTTTGAATGCGGGTTCCATCGGATAATTCCACCGAGCCAAAGGGCAGCGCCGCCATTGCGTCTGCAGCTCGCTGGAATCGGGCCTCGGGCGCAATGGCCATTGCGCGATGAATCCAGTCTTCGAGCTCTTCCGGTACGGGAAAGGTAGGCTTTAACGGCGGTCGTTGTTCTTGACAATGGGCCATGGCAATAGCGAATGGAGTCTTGCCACGAAAAGGAGGTGCGCCGCAGACCATTTCCCAGGCGATACAACCCAGGGAATATAGATCGGTCCAGGGCCCATAATGGCGCCAGTCACCGTGGATCTGTTCTGCAGACATGTAGTAGGGCGTGCCAGCCGAAGCTCCCAGCCATTCCGTTTCGGCATCGATTTCGCCACTGAAGGCGTGGGCAATTCCAAAATCGGCCAATTTGACGATGCCCGCGCCGTCGTCGCCGTCAAAGAGGAGAAAATTTTCGGGCTTCAGATCTCGGTGGACAATCTGGCGAGCGTGTGCGTAGGCCAGAGCGTCGAGAATCTGAATCAAAATCCGGCGCAATATCGCCCAATTTGAGATGGGCATCAGATCGCGGACGGTCCCCCGATCGGCGAGTTCCATGACCACATAGGGGCTACCCGCCTGCAGCTTGCCTTCCATAGCCCGAGCCTGCTCCTCGTCGATGGTGCCGTACTCGAAAAGATAGACGATACGTGGATGGGTGAGGCTGACATGGGACTGGACCTCTCGGTGAAAGCGCCGCCGACTCTCAGCGTCTACATCCCCCCGTATGAGTTTGATGGCCACCGGCACTCCGGTGTCGACATGGCTCCCCCGGTAGACCGCCCCCATACCTCCGCGGCCGATTTGTTCGCCGATCTGGAAGGCCTGTAGACAAATCCGCTCTGCCACGTCTGACCTCGCGCACTGCATGGAATTATACGTTCCAAGAATCATCTTCCCCGTATCATACTGGCTTCGCAAGCTGGAACCCTCAACCAGTTCGTTGGAACAGAGCAATTCGTGCACTGCGACTTCGAGATATCTCCCCCGTTATCATGGGGTCGCCAATACATTGAGAAATGGGCCTCGGTGATGGATAATATAATATCCTTCGCCCCGAACTTGCTTCGCGTTCGTCGAAAGTGCAACACATAAGGGGAATACTGGCTTCATGCTTCGAGGCATCCTCGATCGGGCCTCGGTGGCAGGAGTCGTACAGATGCTCACGGCGTTATAAATGGAAGGTAAAAATGAACTATGAGAACGGTCAGTTGTTTGACGCGTCCAATACGTTGAGTGATTCGGCGCCTAGACGCTCCTCGATCGATTCCACCACGGTCGGTGAATAGCCCGCAAAATTGTTATTGACGTATCCCAGCACGGTGGCCCCTTTTTCGAGCACGTGCTCCATGCGCGGAATCCACCAGTCGAGATCGTCATCCACCGATCTCTGCACGCGGTCATAGTCTTCGAATGCATTCCATTTTCCGAGCCACCGAATATAGACAATCTGCGAGGTGACGCGCCAAAAGCGCTTCAAGTGCGCCCCATCGGTCAACGCCAGGGCCACGTTCCACCGTTTCAGCAACTCGGCGAATGGCTCGATCAACCAGGAGCGGTGTCGTACCTCCACCGCGTAGCTAAAGCCATCGGGCAGCCCCTCCAAAAAGTGCTCCAGATCGGCAAAGCGGCTCACTGTCATCGACGGAGGAAGCTGAATTAAGAGGGTTCCCAATCGATCGCCGAGTTCGCTCATCACGTCCACGAACGTAGCCGCCGCCTCTCCACATCCCACCAGCCGCGACTGGTGGGTGACCTCGCGGGGAAATTTGGCTGAAAAGATAAACCCTTTCGGACTTCTCTGTCGCCATCCACGCACGGTAGTCCGCGCCGGAATTGCGTAAAATGTGGCGTCGATCTCAACTGTACTAAAATGTTGTGCATAGTGCTCCAGCCGCTGGCGGCCACTGACCGACTCCGGATAAAACACGCCATTCCAATCGTCATAGGCCCATCCACAGGTCCCCAGCAATGCCTTTCCGGAAAACGTACTCATACCGACTCCTCGACCAAACTGGAGTCTAGCTTGCTCCAAACAAGCCCGGCCCCTATAGCGCCGGCCCAGTACAACGAAGGATATGCAGAAACTCCATCCGCCAACTGGATGACCGTTTCTGGCTCACGCAACCACTCGATGGCTCCACCACCGGCAAAGAATATAATGGCGCCCACCATGGCGGCCCGTCCGGGGCGATTCTCTCTTCGGCGCCACCATTCCCCGGCGACAGCGGCCATCAGTCCCCATAATGCCAGATACGCGGCGAAGGGATGCACCGGGTCGCTCACCGCGCTGGCCGGAGACAACTCATAGTGGGTCACCTGCACTTCCCACGCTCTCGTCCCTGCCCCGTGGACCACTGCCAGCGGCCCCTCCGTGAGACCACCAAAATCGCATCCCTCCCACAGACAACCCATACGCGCCAGTGACAAGCCGGCGATACCTCCCGGCACCAGCCCATCCAGCAGCCACCTTTTTTCGACTTGCCACGGCGGTGCCACGAATAAAAGGATCACCGCACTCGCCGCTATCCCGCCAAGCGAGGAAAGCCCTGCTTCCCCCACCAGCATTGCCCCAGCCCATCCACCGACGACGGCCCCAACCACGATCACACCGAACGCTGCCACCATTTCCAGCCGTCGTCTCCGACTTCTGGACACCAACCAACACCAGAGAAAAAACAACCACACCCCACCCGCCACAGCGGTACTCGATGCGCCCCACTCCCAATTTGTGATGTCAATGATCACCTCGAGTCCCCGATTAAACCGGACAACCCACACCACGCAAACTTGACGTAAAAAAAACGCCGCTGATATAGTTGGGCTCCGTTTTGCAATATGTCTCCTTCCTTATTGTACATGCCCCTTTTTCCATTCCAGCAGGGCTCAATCCATGTCCCCCGAAGTCACTGTAACCATCCATGGATGTCGCGGCAGTTTCCCCGTCAGCGGCACCGAATTCAGTCGTTATGGCGGTGCCACTTCCTGCGTCGTGGTGCAGGTCGGAGATCGAGAGATTATCTTCGATGCCGGAAGTGGCATTATCGACTATGGAAAGAATATTCTCGCACAGGCGATACGCGATGAAGAACCGCTTTGCTTGACGATGTTATTCACTCATTCTCATTTTGATCACCTGATCGGTCTGCCCTATTTTTCCCCGATCTTTCATCCCCATAGCACCCTTCACCTATTCGGGCCTCGATCGCATCGATTTCGCAGCTTCGAGGAGACCATCGAAAATTTGATCCAATCCCCATACTATCCGGTCGCCCTTCACGAAATGCGCGCTCTGAAACACTTCGATAATATCAGCGAAGCAGACGTGTTGTATTTTGTCCGCGGCGAGTCGGCTCCCATCAAGGTGCGCGCCGGTCATCCAGCACAGTCCGATCCGATTCCCGCGACCGATGACGTCGACGTCAAAATTCACTGCATGCGCGGGTACAATCACCCCAAGTCGGGAATCAATATCTACAAGATCGAAGCCGCTGGTCGTAAGATCGTCTACGCCACGGATACCGAAGGATATGTCCACGGTGATCAACGGCTCGCCGAGTTCTCTCGCGGCGCCGACCTACTGATTCACGATGCGATGTACACCGATGAACACTATACGTCTCTCCCCATGCCCACCCAGGGATACGGCCACTCCACCGTGCAGATGGCGACGAAATTAGCCAGTATTGCGGACGTCGACACACTTTGTCTATTCCACCACGACCCCAACAGTACTGATGAAATCCTCGATGAAGTTGCCCAGCGAAGTGCCACCTTATTCGAAAACTCGGTGGTCGCCCGCGATGGAATGAACTTCTCATTATGAGCTTTAACGCCTCGTCATTTGACTGGAATGTGGCACCGGCAAGATGACCGGGCCAGGGTTTTTGGTGGACCCCAGTGCAGGCGTAAGTTCACTACTTCAAGTACCTGGTGACCCAGAGATAACAGCCGCTGAGACCGGCGGTTGAGTCACGTGCTGAGGCATTTAAAACGCCAGGCCAAATCCGTATAGATAGCCGCGATTCGACATCACATAGCCATAGCGCTCGTCGAATACCGGGGCATTCTGAAACCCACTGGCCGGCCGCCACTTGACCAGCGTCTCTCCGGTTCGCACGCGAAGCCAGTACATCGGTCCATTTGCCATCGGCACGGCAAGCAGCGATCCCGCGATCGAGACGTCCATCGGTGCCTGCCCCTCCGGAACATCGACCTCCCAGTAGACCTCGCCTTCCCGGGTATCCAACGCGAATACCGATCCCGTGGTACGAGCTCCAAAGAGCCAGCCGAGCTGCATCTCGACACCACCGACGTCAGTTAGATCACTATGCCACAATATCGCTCCCGTATCGGGCTCCAATGCATAGATCCCACCGGAATGAGAAATGGCGACTATCCGATCATCATGGAGTATCAGTGGGAGATCGATATCTGCGAATTCTCCGAGTTCATCGCCCAATTCGGTCGACCAAATTTCCTCTCCCGTATCGATGAAGAGTGCTGTCAACGCCCCGTCGGCAAAGCCACAATAGACGACATCATCCAAGACCAATGGCTCGCCCCCACCTTTGATGGTGAAAAACTCTGGCGTCGCTCGTTGATAGTCCCACAACAACTCCCCCGTCGTCGCATCGAGGGCATACAGCACATCATCGCTATCCGTAAAAAATACGCGCCCTCCGGCGACCGTCGGACGAGACTCCACGGAACCACGGGTTTCAAAGCGCCACAACTCCTCCCCGTCGCGCCAGTCGAGGCTGACTAGATATCCCGCGTCGGTTCCCATATATAGCGTGCGACCCACCAATCGGCCCTGGGCATCGATCTGGCCGCCAATCTTGGTTTCCCACACAATCTCACCAGAATGGGGAAGGATTCGATACACCCACCCATTGGATGCTCCCACAAGGATATCGCCTCCCGGCGTCAGCACGGGATCGCCCAACTCACGGGGATCCATCTCCCACATGCGATCCGAGGCCAGATCGAGGCGCCACTTTACGTCGACTCGAACGTCGGCAGCACGCTCGGAGTCGGCCGCAATCGGCGCATCCGTCGTCGCACAACAAATACCGAAAAACGCCACGAGCGCGGCAATAAGCCACGCCCGTCGACTTCGATGCACTGAAATAGCTACCACGTTATATGCCCATCGATCTAATACTATGGTTTACAAAAGCGCCTGTCGCCGCTCGACTTCCTCCACGTGAGCGCTGTCGGGATACTCTTCGAGAAATCTCTCGTAGCGTTCGCGGGCGTCGTCGGGCTCACCATAGCGCTCGGTGATGCGCGCGATTTCGAATTCGGCATACGCCTGTCGCTCCGGCAACACCTCGGCAAACCCTTCCCAGGCTTGGGTGGCTCCTTGTAGATCTTCTTGCGCCGCCAGGCTATTGGCCAATCCCATAAATGCGTTGGCCCGAAACTCTTTCGAGACGCGATCGGAATCGATCACTTCCTGATACAGACTCTGCGCCTCGTCGTAGCGCTCCAAATTTAGTGCCGCCGCCGCCTTGGTGAGTCGAGCACTTACGGCGATTGGTCCGCCATCGAAATCGTCTAGCGTCGACACCGCGCTGGCATAGACGTCTTCCCACTTCTCCTGCTCCGTATCGTAGACTTTCGGTGGCTCCGGCAGATCCGGGTGTTGTCGGATGGCGTCCAGATCCGGAGATCCCTCTACGGGCACCTCGTAGGCCGCCAACCCTTCACTGAGGCGATCCGAGGCCTCCACTTGTTGTCCGCGCACATAATAGACGCCGATCACCACACCGAGAATGGCAACGAGAACCAGACCCACCATGGCGAAAAAGAGTCCCCGATTGTCCTCGATCCACATCGCCGCCATAAAAGACGCGCGTTCGAAGCCATCGAGTTCGCTGCCCGGGGCCCCGCCTGGAGGCACACCAGGCCCTCCCTCTTCCGGCGCTTCCTCGGGGCGATCCTTTCCCTTGTTCTTAATCTTGATTGCCATCTATTGTCTCCTTAACCTGAGCTGGCTCGCCACATAACGGGCACTTTCGTGATCTTCTCATTCCCAACGTCTTCTGGCGACCGAACACCCGTTTTTGGTACACCCAAAATCGAGTGGGAGCGGACTATATGAACCGCCCTTCGGGGTGTCAACCGCACCGATCAGACGATGATTCCGCACCGGCCACCCCATGAATCAGCGATATTTCCATCCACTGAAAACCGTGCTCCGTCTCGCAGGGTTGGTGCCAATCGCCGTAACATTCTTCATCCTCACCACTCCGACGGCCCAGGCCTTCGTCTCCCAGGGCCATGTGTGGGCCGGAGCTGGCGCCGCCAATCTCGGTCACGCCGCCCCCTCCGCGTTCGGCTGGTGGGGACCGAGCATCGAGACGGGATTGGTCGTGGATGTCTCCGACTTCTGGCGTCTGACGGCGGATATCGGAGCCAGTCACCACTTTGCGACGACCGACGACGATGATGAACCCATCGGGCCTCATACCGTTGTTAGCGGGGCGCTGGGAGTGCGCTATGCCTTGGATATCGCAATCTACGTCCCTTATGTCGGCCTCGCCGTCGCCGCCCATCCGCTGGGGCCGCCCTCTTCAGCCTCTCCCAACGGCGAATTTCTATCCTTTCGGGGCACCATTGGTCTCGATTATCGCAAAAGCCGTCGCATTTCTCTGGGAGCCGCCGCCGACCTTCATGCGCCGATGACCGAACCGTCAGATTTTCCTCACTATTCCTCCATCCGACTCCACATCGCCTATCACTTTCAGCGATTTTGAAGATATCCGCCCTCTGCATCGCTGATTCTGTGACGACGTTGGACCGCATCATTTGCCACAAGCGCGACCCACCGTTCGCACGGTGTGTTCCAGCCCTGTCGGATCGACGGTTGCACCTGTTGGCGACTGAGTGATAAATCTCGACCCGTTCACTTTATTGGTTATCGGTATTTGTGCATTTCCTAACGCACGACACCATTTGCAGCCCTGCTGTTCTATCGGTCTAAAAACCGCTGTCCAGTTACGCCTTTCTAGCGTCATTCGGCGGCCGTCGCGGAGGTTCCCAGATGAAGCCTTTTTTGAGTTCCACGCAACGTCACGCTGTGGTCGTCTCGATTCTGATCATCTTCAGTATCCTGGTCGCCGTGACCACCGAGGGAGATCTGGAGCTCATCGACCGTCAATTCGGCGGTATTGTCGCGGCGATCTACGCTATCGCCTTTGGCACCGTTCCCAGCTTATTGGGCGGATTTTGGGGGTTTTTAAACGAAATTCCTCTGGTGGTTCTCACGCTGATCGCCGGAGCGATTTACTTCACGTTCCGATTTGACTTCATCAATTTTCGCGGCGTCAAACACGCCATCAAAGTCGTCATCGGAAAATATGACGACCCCGATGATCCTGGTGAAGTCAGCCACTTCCAGGCCTTGAGCACAGCCCTTTCGGCCACCGTCGGCCTCGGCAATATTGCCGGTGTCGCCCTCGCGGTCAGCATCGGAGGGCCCGGAGCTGTTTTCTGGATGATGTTTGCCGCTCTCTTCGGCATGGCCAGTAAATTCGCCGAATGTACATTGGGCCAGATGTACCGGCAGGTCGACGAAAATGGCATGGTTCAGGGCGGTCCGATGGTCTATCTGCGTGACGGCCTGGCCGAAATTGGAAGACCGACCCTCGGTAAGTATCTGGCCGTCATCTTTGCCATCTTGTGCATCGGTGGCTCCCTGGGCGGCGGAAATATGTTCCAGGCCAACCAGAGTTTTCAGACCACCACGGATCTGATTCCCTGGCTCGCCGGCGAAACCGCCACCGGAGAAGCCACTCTCGTTC
>SKPJ01000183.1 GCA_007119595.1 Myxococcales bacterium | reverse complement strand
TGCCGACGCCGAATTGCTCGCTCAACGGGGTATGACCGATCAACTCGCCGTCGACCATTACGCTCGCTCCCGACGGCGACGACTCAAAGGAGACCACACCCACCGCATCGAAGAGTTGTCGCACCAGTTCGAAACCAGCCTGACGCTCCTCAGGGGCTACCACCTCTCCCACGGTGGCCACTTCCCCTCGCCGATCGACCATTTCGTAGTTAATTTTGATGGTGTCATCTCCCTGCTCGATTCGGAGCCGGAGCATCAGGCCCAGCCCGAGAGCATCGAAGGCCATCGCCTCCGACGCCTCGCAGGGAGCAACGCCCAGGGCGCACTCCGACAGGGGGTGGGAGTGCTGAGCGACTCGTTCGTAGAGGTCGTCGCGGCCCAGAAGATGGCCTTCCCGCTCGGCGGCAAGCGCCTCTTCGATGCCGGCCAGCACCTCGGCGACCTGCTCCGCTTCGGGTCCCTCGACAATCCATAAAATATCCCCGGCCACCGGCGGTGGTTGAGCAACCCCGGAGGAAATGCCCATGACCATGAGACACAGAAATAAACACAGACCACACAAAAAACGTGCAGCGTCACTGGTTGTTCGATATACTTGGTTTGTTAGTCGGGGATTGTCGGCCCAGTCAAATTCACTTCGCCGTCGTCGACACTGGGTCACCGGCGGTGCCATTCGCCTTCGGGTCTGAGCCGTATCCCCTTTGGAGTCCGGGAGGTAGTTCATGACGGATTCGCAGCACTCGATTCAACAGGTCGACAACCTGCTTCAATTCTTTCGCGCCGAACTTTCAGGGGCTTTCGACACGCTGGGTCTCGACACCAGTGACGAGACCGAAACCTATTTGGTCCATCTGCTCGAAAGCTTCGTTCGCCTCGATGAGCACAACGCTCAGGACGTGGGATTTGAACATCCGGCGGCATTCATCATGTGCGAAGCACTGAGTAGCGCCGGTGACCGCCGCATCGAGGCCTATCGCCGACTCGGCGATGCCAGCCTGTTTTCCTGCGGCTTTTTCGAGGAGCGCCTCGACCGCAGCAACTCGCTGGTGCCTCTGGAGTACTACCGCAATATGGGTCGAACTGCCTACTCCAGTCTACAGAGTCTGATGCAGTTTAAGGCCCCCGGTGGTGCATTTCATATCATTTATGATGAATTGAGCGCCAAATTCGACACCGTCGTCGAAGCATTTCGTCATCTGGCCACCGGTGGAAAGGCTCATTCCTATACCCATCTGCTCGAGCAGTGGCAGCGGAACGGTGAAATCGACGCCGAAACCTGGGCGCGTATCGACGGCCTTCCCGGCGGTGATCTAGGCGACGCCTAGCAGCATGCGGGAAAACTCGGTGTTTGCGTCTGGCCGGTTACCCGCCGAGTCGATCCTCGGCTTCCATCTCGGCGAGACCGAGTGATTGCGATAGCTTTTCCTTACTTCGCTCGTCGAAGAGGACGAACCCGGCTGCAATTTCTCGCAATGCGTGCACCGCTTCCTTATTGCTCGATGGGAAGATTCGGCTGCTTCGCCGCCGCAATTCGCGCGCTCGTTCGGTGGCCAACATCACCAATGCAAAGCGGTTTTCGATATGTTCCAGACAATCTTCAACGGTTACGCGAGCCATCTTTGAATCTCCTCGGAAAAATTCGGCGTCTCAAAAGTGCCGAAAAGCGGCTGTAACATAGGTCGGCCACCGAACCCCGTCAAGAATGGTGATGTGACGGGTGTGACCACACAAAAAACCCGACCACCGCGAGGTGATCGGGCTTTTTGGTTATGCTGAAACTTTATTGCCACCGCTAGGCGGCATTGAAATTACAGCTGCTCGACGTTCGTGGCACTGAGGCCGCGTTCGTTTTCTTCGACTTCAAATTCGACGGCCGTGTCATCGGCAATCGTTTTGAATCCTGACATGTTGAGTGCGCTGAAATGGAGAAAGACATCGTCGCCACCATCATCGCGGGCGATGAATCCGTAGCCCTTGTCTTCGTTAAACCATTTGACGCGGCCTGTGATACGCTCAGACATAATTCCTCTTCTCTTCTCTCGATGAAACATTGCTCAAGTGACAGACGTCGCTCCTTTTGGAGTTTCGTCCACCACAGTAACCGGGAATTCGCCAACCGAATTCCTCTTCGTTCCGATCTGCTTCAAAAAATTTGAAACGTCCCTCATCGGCGGAGGGTCCTTCGTTTCCGAAGGAAGCCAACGACTCTCCTCTGCCACGAATTATACGAAGAATTCTTCGTCAATTCGCTTACAGCATTGGTTTTGTCATCGGGTGAAACCATCACTAATTGGTCTCCTGTTAAAAAACAAGCACCGATCAAAGACATTCCAGTAAATTTTTGCATCTATTTTTAGTGATCATCGGATTTTTTGTGCGCTGGAGCGTCGATCGTGATCTGTTCATCTTCCTCACCGAAATGCAGATCGAATTCCTCGTCGACCCCAAAATCGAGGAGGGCCTCCGGATCTTCCTCATCCAAAAGTCGCTGCATAAAATCGTCGCCCTCTTCCTCGAGCGACTCCTGAAGTTCGGGAAAGATATAGCGTATCTCTCCATTGGCTCCGATATGAGCACGGGCCAGGCCGAGGACCTCGAATTGTTCCAGCACCTGCCGACAGTCGTCAGCCCGCAATTGGGTGCTCAAAGCCAGTTTTGCCGCCGTCAATTCGCCGTCGTTGGCCGCCGCCAGATGCAGCACCCGCCGCTCCATCGATTTGCCGATGCGCACCGGCTTGTCGCTTGGATCGCGAGTGCCGAAAAACAATAATAGCAGCGCCGGCATCAACAGCATTACGGAGGCGATCAAAAAGCCCAATATATGCCCCCCGGTTGCGATTCCGTAGATCAACAGGATCACGAGCGGAAGGGAGACAAATACCAGTCCGAGCCCCAACGCCAACATCACCTTCTGCGCGCAACCTTCGGTCGTCATCTCATCACCTACTTAGATACCCATCGGCCCGTACCGCCGCCTCACAGTCTTCTCCTCCACGGGTGAAAGAGCGCGGCAACGATCCATCGCCATCACCACCAGTCATCGCGTTTGGGTGGTTTTCTCAGCTTCTTGATCCGTGATCGGTGGCGCTTTTTCTTTAATCTCCTTCGCTCCGACGCCCGCGTCGGCTTGGTGGGGATGCGTCGTTTTCTCTTCTTTACCGCCTTTTTGACCTGCTTGGCCATGCGCTCTCGGGCGATCTTGCGATTTTGATGCTGGCTTCGCGTATCCGCGGAACTGACCTGCAATACACCGTCGTCGGTGATGTTTCGCTTCAAACGGTGACGCACTCTCTTTTTTTGTTCCCGATCCAGGATTGAGCTCTTGGTCACCGACCAGTGAAGGGTCACCGCCGTGCTGGAGGTGTTGGCGTGTTGGCCTCCCGGACCTCCGGAGCGACTGGCTGTAAACCACAATTCCCATCCCGGAATCACCAAATTATTGCGGATCTTCAAGTCTTCTTCGCCCATAGCGTGCTCCCGTGCTTCGAGCCACCGCGATGATTGACCACATAACACAGTCGATGTGGAAGTCGAATGACCCGTTTGGGGCCGGTGCACCGGGCGATTTTGCGTACGCCATTACCCGGAGTCTTCCGGCGTTGCCGACTTCGGTGTCTTCAGGGCCTGATACAAAAGTAAAATCCCCACGTAGAGGACCAAAAGGACAAGACCGACCAATCCAAACATCCCCACCATATCGCCGGAGCCGGCATAACCGTCGCGGACCAAACTCATGATGCAGGGCACAGAGCCCGCCAGCAGGACAAAACCGCCAATCCCCATCGCCAGCCGCGCGCGTTTCCCGAGGCCGCTTTGCTTCTTCATGGTTGCCTCACCGAGTTGCACAGTAGTGGTGCCCGATTCACGCTTCCCTTGTATCGAGCCACTCCCGGTGCGTCCATCCCCTGATTTTCCACAATTCATTGTCCCGGCGGTAATCAAGCCACAGTGAGCGACACTCTGGGCTCCCGCATTCGGTCAGGGACTCTCACCGAGGTCCTTATGTTGGACCTGTATTTCCCCGGATATGACGGCGTCGGCGATCTCTTTTAAGATCGCAAGTTGAGCGCCGGCCCGCTTGGTGAAGACATCCTGTTCTTGCGCTGATTTCCCCTCGACGCGACTCATGTCGTAGACCGCACGCAGCACCTCCGTTCCTTCTTCGATCTTGCCGGCGAGCACCAATGATTCGCCGAGGTTGACCAGGGCGTTTCGATTCCCGGAATCCAGCTCCACTGCTTGTTGCAGACATTGCAGGGCCTGCACGATGCGATCCTGGCGGCGGTGGATGATGCCGAGCATCGCCCAAAACTGAGAGGCCTCGGGCCTCATGCGCACCAACTTTTTGTACAACATCCGAGCTCTCGACAGCCGACCTTCGGAGTAGAAACTCTTGGCCTGCTCATCGATAGCGAGAACCACGCGATTGGGCGTTGCCTGCCAGGCTTGTTCTTCTTCGGATTGTGCCACTTCTTGACTGCTCATCTGTACCTCCGTTGACAAGATTTCTCTTATTGAAATAGCCGCCGATTCTCCATTCTGTGCTCATGCTCGCACATGAGTGCTCATCATCTCTCGGACCTGAGCCGAATCGGACATCGAGTCCATCTGCTCCAGAATCTGGAGTATCTCCGCGGCCACATCGGGGTCGTGATCGGCCATGTCGAGAAGGCCCTGA
>SKPJ01000296.1 GCA_007119595.1 Myxococcales bacterium | reverse complement strand
TCGGACAAGGCGCGGCGACGAGGCGATGCGATGTAGCATCGTCGAGCGAGCCGCAACGCCGCTTCGACGTGCTCTCGGCGCGCAGACGCTTCACTCAACTTCTGCTCACGGCGTAGTACTAACAAAAGTTATCTTTTTCTCTTGTCTCCCCTTTGGCGGGGACGATTATACCTCGATGGCTTTTGTCGCCACCGGCTAGTGGTCGGATGCAGTGAAGATGACTGTTTGAGACCGAGGACTGGGCGACGAGGTCAAAGCCGTCGAAACGAGGCGATGCCGTAGTATCGTGGAGTGCAGACGGCAAAGAGATCGTCGTTCAGGACCGGTCTCAACATGTCAAAATCACTGGTTCCGACCACGAGTGAACAAAGTAAATTGGATTCCATAAATGGTGGCAGTACCGGCAATAGTAGTGCCATTGGGAGATGCAATGGATGGATTTTCGGAATTACTCATATTGATGTGGGACCATCCGACCTATCGCATTCTGGCCGCTGTGGTCACCGTCGAAATGACAGTCATCATCGCCATGATGTCCACGCTGTGGTGGCAGACGATTCGGTGGGGGCGATACGAGAAAAAACGGCGGGAACTCGCCGATTGGTTCATCGCCGCCGCCGAAGCAGATGGTGACGAGGATACCGAGCGACCTCGTGCGTCAAAGGTGCTCCGAGACGTTCTCGTCGACTTCGGTGGGACCAAGTATCGAAAAGCGGCAAACCGATTGTGGCGGGAACTCGACTTTTCGTCGAAAGAGTATCGCCTGCTCACAAAGCGATCGACACGACAGCATTTGGCAGCGATCCGCCGTCTATATGTCTTTGCCGACGACCGCGACGCCGACCGTGTATTGGAGGCACTCCAATATGAGCAGGACCACCGGTTTCGACTCATGGCTGCCCAGCTTATGGCCGAACTCGATCGGGGAGCCGACGTCGTCGAGGCACTCCGAGGAGTGGTCGTCGATCGCCGGACCATGGAACAACCCTTTTATGCGATTTTCCACACCCTCTCGATCGCTCAAATCGAGCTCTTGACGAACCACGACCTGTCGGGCCTAAGCGAGCGGGCGCAACACATTCTCCTCGAGATCGCCGCTGAGCATGGGATCGACTCCGTGGCAGACCAACTGGACGCTCTGGCGCATAGCGAGGAATTGGAAAACCGCCTCGCCTCCGCTCGTATCTGCGCTGTGTTGAACAACGATAAGGGGCGGCAAATCCTGCGTGCTCTGCTCAGCGACGATGACTGGCAGGTCCGGGCACAGGCAGCCCGTGGGCTGGGGACGAATGGAGGCCTGCGGGATGTGTCATTGCTTCGAGAAGCCGCCGGAGATGCCCAATTTTGGGTTCGTGAAAACGTGGCATGGGCACTCGAGCAACACGCCGCCGATGATCATCGCCCCTCCCATGGCGCAACCGAGACCGACAAAGAGGTCGCAGGTATCGCCAATTCGAGACTTGAAGACGCAACCCACATCGCTTGACGGGGCCTGATTGCCCCGCCCGTGGAGACGAAACCGATGAATATTTTTGAGCTTTCCCCCATGGTAGATGCTGGAGTACTGACCTATTTCGTCGCTCTCCAGACATTCTATACGGTATTGATCGCCCTCGCCGTCGTCGAAATTGCGCGACACCAGGCCCGGCGCCTTCCGGAGTTGGATCCAACCATATTATTGGAAAAAAGCACTCCGCCGATCACCATTTTGGTCCCCGCCCGAAATGAGGAAAAACACGTCGTCGATACCGTGCTCGGGCTGCTCGCCCTGGAGTACGCAAAATTCGAGATCCTGGTCATCAACGATGGCAGCACCGATGAAACACTCCAGAAATTGCGCGATGAATTCGCTCTCCAACCGGATACGCGACCGATTCGACAGTCGATTCCCACCGCGGAAGTCCGTGGAATATTCCGATCGATGACCCATCCCAATATGAGGGTCCTCGACAAGATGGGTGCAGGAAAGGCCGATGCGCTCAACGCCGGTATCAACGCCGCACGGACGCCGATTTTCTGCAGTATCGACGCCGATACGGTGGTCATCCGCGACGGCCTGCTCCGGATGAGCGAGGCATTCATCCACGAGCCAGAAGAAGTCGTCGCCGTCGGCGGCACGGTGCGGGTTGCCAACGGCTGTGAGATCAACCGGGGGATCGTCGAACAGATCAATCCGCCCGATGGCTGGCTCGCAAAATTTCAGCAAGTCGAATACCTCCGCTCGTTCATCTTCGGACGACTCGGCCTAAACCGCCTCGGTGGCAACCTGATTATCTCGGGAGCCTTTGGTCTATTTTCGCGAAAGGCAGTCGTCGATGTCGGCGGCTACGATACATCGACCGTCGCCGAGGACATGGAGCTGGTGGTCAAACTCCAGCGCTACGTCCGACACCACGGCGGTCGGGTGGTCCAGCTCTCGGAGCCCATCGCCTATACGGAAGTCCCGGAGCGACTCGCCGACCTCGCCACGCAGCGCGCCCGGTGGCACCGGGGAATGGCGGAGACGATGTGGAAACATCGATCCATGATCGGACGGCCCCGTTATGGCCTTTCGGGCTCGGTGGTCATGCCGTTGTTTATTCTCTTCGAATTACTGGGACCTGTGCTGGAGGTGCTGGGCTATGCCTGGTTTATCGCCGCTCTGGTCTTCGGTTTTGCAGACGCCAAATTCGCGCTTGCCTTCTTTGTGGTCGCCCTTTTGTGGGGCACCTTATTGACCATCTGGAGCGTCGTCGCCGACCGCTGGACCTATCGGCGACAAACAGGACAGGGAAGCGGCCGAAGAATGCTGTTGGTCGCCGTGCTCGAAAATCTGGGTTACCGCCAAATGACACTTCTGTTTCGGCTCCGCGGACTCTACCAATTTCTGCGTGGCAATCGGGAGTGGGGACATATCGAACGCCGCGGACACGGCCGTCAATCGTTGGCCGCTGCAACAGAGGAAAGCCGATGAAAAAACTAATGATGCTCGTATTTTTGAGCGCAAGCTGGGCGGCCACCGCGGGGGCCGAAACCATCGAATCAGATAGCTTTGTCTGCGATGAGATTCGCTCGTTGCGAATCGCCGGCGACCTCCAACAAGCCGTCGAAGCCGCCGAAGCGTGTCTGGAGCACAATCCGAGCCACGTCGATGCAAAGATGGAATTGGCGCACACACTGGTGGCCAAAGACCTCCTCGAGGATGCCGAAACGTGGACCAGCCAGGTCCTAAAAGACTTTCCGGACCACGGCGAAGCGCTGGTGCTCGCTGCTCGCATCGAGGCGCGCCGCGGGGAGTTTGAGACCGCCAGAACACAACTCGACGACCTCGACAGTGCATTGCGCCAATCCGCTGAAGTTCGCCGTTTCGAAGCCGATCTGGCGCTCTGGCAGGGCGACTACGAAACGGCCATTATTCAATACACCAACTATCTCGACGAGCGATCCGATGACGGCCCGGCGTGGACCAATCTCGGACACGCCAATCGTCAGACCGGTCAATCAGCGGCAGCCAAAATCAGTTATGCACAGGGCTGCAACCGGGGAGACCAGCCCGGATGTACGGCCTATGACGATCTGCAAAATGAGCGAGCAACGCGCTATTTCGCCCGCTTTGAGCCCAGTTATTCCATCGTCGAGGGTCGGCCCGATGGACAGCGCCTGCAGGTGGCCGTCGGCACCGAACCCACTCCAGAAACGAGCGTCGAACTAGGCTATCACGCCATTCGCCGCGGATTTACCGACGACGCGGTGCTCACTGACCTGGCGATGACCGGTGCCGGACGATGGACGTCTCCGACGGGCCCCCGCCTGGGCGTCGGCGGCGGATGGACCTTCGATGTCGACTTTTCACCTCGGTGGAATGCCTTCGTGGAGGGGGGCTGGGTCCTGGACAGCGGTCTGGACAGCGGACTGCGGTTGTGGCGTCTTCAATTTCCCGCCGGTGGAACCACTGTACTCAACCCATCGATGACCTATTACACCGGCCCCTGGATGTTCGATGCCCGATACTACATGGGTATCGACGGCGCGCGAGACCTCGACCACACCGTCGCGGGACGCATTGCCCACTTCTTCGGAGATCATACCTCGCTGCACGTCGGCGGCGGTGTCGGCACTCGGCCCGATTATCTCGAGGTCTCCCCACTGACCGACGTGCCGCTTTTGTCTCATTATACGGCGCGACTGGGAGGAACGTTGGGGCTGGGAGATCACCACCGCCTGAGGCTGGACTTCATTTATCGCCATGAAGGTGGCTTCAACACCGACCCCACACCGTCCGGGACCTATCGTGCCCTCGAAATCGGGCTCGGCTACACCGCTTGGATCTGGTGATGCATCAAACACCAGTTTCCATCAGACCCGGTAGCTCATCGCGCCAATCGTATGGGGTTGCCGGGGAGCAATGGCGGAGGATGCGGTGGTAATGCGAATCTCGTTGTTTAGTTTTTAGCGAAGGGACACAGCGCAGCGAAACTGAGTACGAGGGGGGGAGATGACGCACCTGATCGTGAGTATTCTCCACATCATGGGTGTGGCCATCGGCGTGGGAACAGCGACGGCGACGGATCCGCTGTTTTTGAGCAGTATTCGAAACCGCAAATTGAGCAGCGACCAGGTGGTCTTGCTCCACAATCTATCCCGCGTACTGATGGGCGGACTGATATTGGTCATCGCCTCCGGCATTGCCCACCTATTTATTCATCCGGCCATACTGCACAACAGTGGATTTCTGGCCAAGATGACCGTCGTATTCATCATCGCCGTAAATGGGATGGTCTTTCACGTCCGGGTGTTGCCTCATCTGGAAGCCCATGTCGACGAGCGCATGGACGAAGAGACGCTCTGCGAAGAACTGGTGGTCATGGCTACCAGTGGGGCCATTTCCGGCGTGTCCTGGTACAGCGCTCTGATTCTGGGCTTCTTAATTCCCTTTGCGCTTCCGTACGGACTGCTGATCAACGCCTATCTGCTACTCGTTGTCGGCGCCGTCACCTCCGCCTATCTGGTGTTGTCTCATATCATTTTTACGCCCCAGCCGGAGCCGGAGGAGGTATTGGCCGAGGAGCGCTTTCCGCAGGCGATGCGGTGGACACCGGCGGTGCTGGCGGTGGTGGTTCTGGCGATCATCGCCGTCGCATTATTCGAGACAATCCAGTTATAAGACGCTCTTTTCATCACCATCAAAGCGCGACATGATCGGGGGAAAATATGGCTGTCAAAAAGGGTACATTTTTGGTGATATCGGTCACCCTCTTCGCTTTGTTATTGGCATCATTTTTGTGGCAATTGGCGTTCTTTTTGGACAGCGATTACGAGTCTCCACCGACTGACCACGACAATCCCGCCGAAGAGTCGATCGAAGCGCCGAACCGGGGAGATAAATAGTCATATGGACTGCCCGAGCCCCCGGTACAAATGGAACGATCGATGATGTGTTCATGATGAGGGGGACCAACGATGCGCTACACCTATTTACAGGCCGCCATGTGGGCGGTGTTGTACGTCGTACTCGCTCTTTCGCCTCTGGGATTGATGCTCCTCGATCCGCTTCCCGAAGGCCGGGGTTTTTGGATGGAGTTCGGTGTCGCCATCGGCTTTGTGGGTCTGGCGATGCTGTCGTTGCAGTTTGTGATCACCGGCCGTTTTCGCAATTTTGCAATGGGTTTTGGCGGCGACAACCTGCTGCAATTTCACCTCGCCACGGGAGTGCTGGCGATGGGCTTCATCCTCGCCCACCCGGTGATCATCATCGCCCACGACACACAATTTCTGGCCTATTTCGATCCCAGGGTCAATTTCATGCGTGCCTTCGCCCTGGTGGGAGCCGCCACAGGCGTGGTGTTGTTGGTGGTATTGTCGATATGGCGAAAGAAATTTCGCCTCATCTACGAGTGGTGGCGCTTGTCGCATGGAGTGCTGGCTTTTCTGGTGCTTTTGGCCGGCCTCGCCCACACCTTACAGGTCGGTCATTTCACCGATATCTGGTGGAAACAGGGAGTCGTCCTCTTCATCGCCACAGGCGCCATGGGGCTATTGGTCTATACGCGGGTAATCAAACCGCGCATTCTCGCCAGATTTCCCTACCAGGTCACCGATGTCGTCCAGGAGCGCGCCGAAGCGACCACGTTGGTCATCGAACCCATCGATCACCGGGGAATGCATTTCGAGGCCGGACAATACGCCTGGATCACCGTCAACGACACCCCCTACAGCCTGCAACAACATCCCTTTTCCTTCGCCTCCAGCGCCGAAGAACCATCCCGGCTGACATTGACCTCCAAGCCCCTCGGCGATTGGACGTCTACCTGGCCGGATATCGAGCCGGGAGCGAGGGCTTACCTCGAGGGGCCCTACGGGGCGTTTACGCTTCGATGGGATTCCCCCTGTGGCGCTGTCTTTTTGGCCGGTGGCATCGGCATTACGCCCATCATGAGTATGTTGCGGACTCTCGACGACCGAGACGACGAACGCCCCCTGCTGCTCATCTATGCCAATGAGTCCTGGGAGGACGTGATCTTTCGAGAGGAAATCGAGGGGCTAAAGCACTCTCTAAATCTGGAGGTGGTTCACGTTCTGGAAGAGCCTCCCGACGACTGGGAGGGAGAAGAGGGATATGTAGAGCCCGATCTGCTCGATCGGCACCTTCCCGAGCCCTGTGATGAGTCGTTTTATTATTTATGTGGCCCAGAGCCGATGATGGATCTGGTGGAACCGGAGCTCGTCAAGCGGGACATCCCACTGCCCATGATCATGTCCGAGCGATTCGAGATCGTCTAACCCCCATTGCTCACAAATCGTTCACACCGATGGGCAATGAACCCGTCGCCACTGTGATTTCGGGAGGACCATCGTGCTCTATCAATATATTCGCTGGATCGCCCTCGTTTTCATGATCGTTTTTCTGATCGGAGCAGCCTCATTTGCCACCGTGGTGAATTGAGTTTTCGACCACTCAATTCTTAGTCCTCAGTTGAGTGCTTCCAGTTGAAATGAGGGACTCGTAAATTCGTAGGTCTCGTCGGCTCCGTCGGGATCCCAGATGGGGTCGGCGTCTCCGCCGCCGGCGTCGCCCCGAAAGGTGCCGTGGACCCGAAATCGAAGCTCATCGCTGTCCGCCACATCGACCGGGTCGTAGGCCGGATGCCACCGCGCGGTCCACTGCTCGGGTTCGGTGAAGAATACGTGCATGGCCAGGCCGGGTCCGCCGCTGACGGCCTCCCAGTCGGCGCCGACGTTTCGCTCCAACGACACCGCTGGCGGCGGCATATCGGCGGTGGCTCCCCGCCAGGAGATGGCGACGCCGTCCACGGTGGCCAGGGCATCGTCTATCTCGTCGGCCTCTACCAGGGTGGGCCCGGCGATCACCTCCCCCACCGTCGCCGCATCGGTGACCGGCAAATCCCGCTGAAGAGCGACGACCCGCTCTTCCAGCCCCTCGAAAAACCCCATCAATTCATCGACCCCATCGAGATCATCGTCCAACCAGGGCGGCATCTCGAAGTCGCGGTGTTCTCCGCCCATCATCTCGTCCACCAATTCCACGACGTGGCTCGCGAGATGATCGGCGCTCTCCGGCCCATGAGGCGTCATGCGCATTCGATAGTGATCGCGGTTTTCGTACTCCCAACGGGTGACGACATAGCCGATATAGCCATTGACCATGCTGGTCACGATGGGAATGGGAGATCCCCTATCGGGGTCGACCTGATCGGTGGAGAAATTCTGAGCCACCCGTTCGGCGACCCACTCCGGATTGTCGGGGTAGACGTAGCCCTGATAGACCTCGCCATCCTCGTCGTCGACCCGGCTTTTGATATTCTCCGACAAGTCCGTCGTGACCTCGGCGGGAATGCCGATGAGCAAGGCATCGCCCAACCGAAGCGCCTGCAGCCGGATCAACGTCGAACCGTGGAGCAGTCGGGGACTGGGAACTCGAATTCCCTCCAGATAGGCCGTCGTGGGAATCGGAAAATCCTCGGTGCCCGGGATATCGCGGGAGATATTGCGAAGCACGGGCTGTGTTTCGGCGTTGATCTGGTCGTCTTCGAGGAGCTGCTCAAATGCCTCTTCCACGCCGTCGGTGATGGCGGCGCTCATCCGGTGCAGCGCTCCAAAACTTTCCCGCCAAAATTGGTGTTCCGAGTTGTTCTCGGCCTGGTCGGGCTCAATATCGCCGAGGGTCCCCGGAAGCCACATGGCGGGAACACCGACGCGACGACGCAGATGCTTTTCGACGTGAATCGGAAATTCTCCGCTCGTGAGCCCGTGGTTGCTGGGCAATGTCTCGGGGTGCATCCCCAGCGAGAATATCAACGCGATCGGCTCATGGGGCGGTTCGGCATCGTCAAAGTACAGTAGATCCAGATCGGAATCGAAATGATCCCGGGGATAGCCGACCCGAATCTCTTCGGGCTCCTCACCGTCACCCTCGGCGAGCTCCACCGTGCTGGGCCCGATGATATTGAATTGGACCTCGTCGTATTGCGTTCTCTGCACTCGCAACCGGGCCGGCCGCCGATCGTCGTCGGCTCGTCGTATGGCCTCCGCGATCTTTTCGCTCAAATAAACAAAATGACGGGGGTCGAAACCGTCGGCCAGCGACCACACTCCGGGCGCCGGAAACGAGGGCTGGGGCGCGGAGTGATTGTGGGTCCCCGCCAAAAAGATCTGGTCGCGGCCAAGCCCCGTATCCTCTTCGACGAGGTTGGCTACGTGGCGGTGTAAATACTCGTGCATCAGATATATGTCGGCGCGGACCACGGCCAGTTTTAAGTCTCCCCGCCGCAGGACCGTCGCTTTTATGTCCGGGGGCTGCTCGATGCCGATACCGGGTTCAAACCACGTGGAAAACTCCCCGGCGTGAGTGTTCTCAGTTTCTTCCTCCAGCAAATCACGGGTCCACTCCGTGGTATCGGCGAGGATGATCGACGGGTCGCTCTCGTTGTTGAGCGTATTAAAAATACCGGAGAGCCGGCTGGCCATCTCCATTTCAATTCCGTCGCGAGCCCGGGTACCCACCTGACCGGGCTTGGCTCCCACGCGCCACGGCGCCTCGACGCGGGCATATCCCACCTCCAGATCTCCGCTGGCCAAATCGTAATTCGGTGTTCCCGCGTCGGATTGCGCCGAAGCGTCGGCGTCGTCGGATTCCACGTCAGACATGGTCTCGGTATCGGTATCGTGCTCCACCGATGCATCGGCGTCGACCTCCGCGAAATCTGACGGCTCGTCATCGGCATCGGCCTGCGCCGGGACATCGACCTCCATCGCCGCATCCGGTGTGTCGGCGACATCCTCGCCATCACACCCGGCAAACCATAAAAACAGAGCGATGGCGACAAAATAAGGGGTCTGTCTCATCTCGGCATCCTCGTCGAATTATGGACATCTATCGTGTCCCACCATTATCAGCGGGCAAGGCCTTGCCTTGCAATAAGCGGCCCGCCGCAGCTTCGATAGATCGCAATCCCCCCAGCTTCATGACGGCACCCCGTAAATTGCCTTTCGCGCCGCCGTTCAGGCGCCTCAAATAGAATGACGGTGAGAGAGCGTCCGACGGTCAAATACGCACAGGAAAACCGACGGTCCGCACTGGATGTCACAATTGTACGAACGAGGTTTGCCAATTCCCGCTTCCCTAACCCTAATGCCAATAAGTTAGTGGTTGGTGGGAGTGCCCGCTGAGGGGACCGGGCATGCGAACAGGCCCCTCCGGCTCGCTTTGCTTCGCCACACTAGATTCCGCGTGAGGTTTGCAGACTAGCTCCTTGACGCCGCGAGACCAACCCATTGATAATTGCCGGCACACGCAGTGCAATCATAGAGGTATCGGTGCGAGAGGTGCGCGAAATATTGGCTGCACGGGCAAAATGGAGTGCAGAACCACTCGTACTGGGCACCGTGGTCGACGTCGCCGGGTCCGCCTATCGACAGCCGGGGGCCCGGATGTTGCTCCGGAGATCTGGCGATCGCGTGGGCCTGATAAGCGGCGGATGTCTGGAGCGCGATGTGGCAAAACACGCCTTCGCGCGGACCGAAAATGGCCCCCAGACCGTGCTCTACGATACCCGTGGCGATCGACTCGACCCGCAGGGAAAATACGGAAGCGGCTGCGATGGGCTGGTCCATCTTTTTTTGGAGCGAATCGAGCCCCACGAGTCTAATTCGGCCCTACAAGCACTGATAGGCTCCCTAGAGCAGCGCCAATCCCTCGTGTTGGCGACCCTTTTTTCGGCCACCGGCGACTTCGCCGACCTGGTGGGCCTAAAAGTGATCGCCGACACCCCCGGCGAGGCGTTGAACCCAGATATTCCAGACGAACTTCAGACTGCGCTCGCTCCGGTCATCGAGGAGGCTTTCCAGTGGCATCGTCCCCGAACGCTCCGGCTGCAATCCGGTGATGCCACAGCCGCCTTTCTCGTCGAGCCCCTCCGCCCGCCACTGGATCTGTTGATCTTCGGCGCCGGCGACGACGTACAACCGGTGGCACAGATGGCTCACACATTGGGCTGGGACCTTCGAATCGCCGACCAGTGGCCGGTGTGGACGACAAGACAGCGATTCCCCACGGCACGCGAAATCACCTGTGCTCCCGCAGAAAAACTCCTCGACGAGGTCCGGGTCGACGCCGATACCCACGCTTTGTTGATGACCCACGACTTCGAGGCCGACGCCGCAATATTGCCACAATTGCTGCAGCGCCAGCCCGCCTTCGTGGGCCTGTTGGGCCCGCGGCGCCGAACGATGCGACTGGTGGAACAACTGCACAGTCGAGGCCAGCTCCCCGATCCGAATTCACTCGACCAGGTGCAGACACCGCTGGGGCTCGATCTGGGCGGCGAGGCTCCCAGCGAAGTGGCGCTCTCCGTCGTCGGCGGTGTGCTCGCCGCCTATAACGAGCGAAGCGGCCAGTTTTTGCAATCCGGCCGCGTACCCATCCACGACGAACACCAACGCATGACGCGACAGATCGAGGAGGGGTCATGAGCGATCCGGCATTGATTTTGGCCGCCGGCGCATCCAGCCGTTTTGGCACGCCGAAGCAGCGCTTTTGCTACCGGGGCACACCGCTGGTCTTGCGCGCCGTGCACACAGCAAAACAAGCGGGCCTGCATCCGGTCGTGGTCGTCGGTGCCCATCGAGAATCTGTGGAAGACTTACTTTCTCCCGACATCGATCGCGTTTTCAACCCCGGCTGGGAGACGGGAATGGCTTCGTCCATCCGCAGTGGCGTCCAATATCTCATCGAGTCGAGTCACCCCGATCGGTTGTTGATAATTGCCTGTGATCAGCCGGAGATTTCGGCCGATGATTTGATCCGCCTGCATCGCGCCGGTGGCGACGACCAGCTCTGTGCCGCGACCTACGAAGATGTCATTGGCATCCCCGCCTGCTTTCCAGCCCGGTATTTCGACGACCTGCTCGAATTACAGGGTGACCGGGGAGCCCGCGAGCTGTTGCGAGGCTCCAAATACGATGTGCACCGGGTTCCGATGCCCCGGGCCGCGTTCGACATCGACACACCCGGCGATCTGGAGCACCGAGATTTCGAAAAGCCAACGCCCTCCGGGAGGTCGGCATGAAAAGAGCCAACACCATCATCGTCGCTGCAGTGGTCCTCGTCGGACTCGCTCTGGCGCCCCTTCGCACCATTGAGGCCGACGAAACCGCCTCGTCGTCGGCCGAGGAAGCCACCGAACTGACCGAGGAAACCGAGATTTTCGACGCCGACAACGTGATCGTCGGACACGAATCGAGCTGGTTTCTCTTCGGCGGCGCCACGGTGGGACGTTCGTTTCACAGCGCTGGCTCCGGCAATGTCACGGGTGCCCAGTTGAGTATGTTTCGGCTCAAGCACGGCCGCTGGGTCGGCGCCTATACAGACGTTCAATACGACTTTCAGGCCGACGCATTCACCGCCAGCATCGGCCCCGAAATGGGTTATAAATTCGTGGGGTTCGACGCCGGAATTGGCGCACATTTTGGCGATGGAGGACCGACCTTCGGACCGCAGGGCCGGCTGTTGCTCACGGCCGGTATCATCACCCTTTATGGGCGCTTTGCTCACTGGCCAGAGCTCGAAGAACAGGTCGTTCAAGCCGGCCTGAAGATCAAATTGCCGCTCATCGCCCCCTGGGGATTCGCTCAATATTAATTCCGGGCCTATGCGCCCGCCTGGAGTGTAGGATGAAGATCACCGTCAATGGCAGCGAATACGAAGTCGATGTTCCCGATGACGTACCCCTTTTGTGGGTCCTCCGCGAGGAGCTGGGTATGACGGGAACCAAATTTGGCTGCGGAAAGGCGGTCTGTGGGGCCTGTACGGTCCATATCGACGGCAAGGCCCGTCGCTCTTGCTCCTTTCCCGTCGGTGACGTCGGCGACCGGGCGGTGACCACCATCGAGGGATTGGGCGAAGACGGAGCGCTTCACGCCGTCCAACAGGCCTGGTTGCAGGGAAATGTACCCCAATGCGGCTATTGCCAATCGGGACAGATCATGCAGGCCGTCACATTATTGCGGGCCCGCCCCGATCCAACGGACGATGAAATCGACGCCGCCATGTCGGCATCGCTGTGCCGCTGTGGCACCTACCCGCGCATCCGGGCAGCCATTAAAGAAGCGGCCCGAACGCTCGCCGAAGAAACGAACGTCCAGGACGACTCATGACCATGAACCGACGCGATTTTCTAAAAGTATCAGCCCTTGCCGGCGGTGGATTATTGATGGGTGTTTCCTTTGCCGGCTGCAGCGGTGCGCAGCGCCGAATTCAGCAAAATTTCGAGGCCACCGGTGCGTTTCGGCCCAATATGTATTTGACCATCCGGCGCGACGACAAAATCCTGGTGGACGTCGAAAAATCGGAGATGGGTCAGGGTATCTGGACCTCGCACGCCATGCTGGTCGCCGAGGAGTTGGGCGTCGATATGGACCAGATCGAGACCTCGTCGGCCGACGCCGCCCGAAAATATCAGACCAGCTTCGGTCTGCAGCAAACCGGCGGGTCCACCAGCGCCGCCGAAAGTTTCTTGCCCGTGCGAAAAGCAGCGGCGACGGCGCGGGAGATGCTCATCGCGGCGGCCGCCGCCGAATGGAAGGTCGACGCCCGGGAGTGCTCCGTGGAAAAGGGCGTGGTTCACCATCAACCGAGCGACCGGACGCTTCGCTACGGCGAATTGGCCGAAGCGGCGGTCTATGTGGAGATCCCCGACGATCCGCCGCTGAAAGACATCGAGGATTTCGAGGTCATCGGCACTGCATCGCGGCGCATCGACGCACGAGAAAAGGTCGACGGATCGGCGGTCTTCGGCATCGACGTAGAGGTGCCCGACAAGGTCTGTGCACTCTGTATTCACCCGCCGATAATGGGCGCGGAGGCCAACTCCGTCGACGCCGAAAAAGCGCGACAAATGACGGGAATTATCGATGTCGTGTCCCTGCCCTGTGGCGTCGCCGTGGTCGCCGAAAAATACTGGCAGGCCCGGCGGGCGGCCCCCTCGGTGAATATCGAATGGAGCGAGCCTCCATTGGCCGAATTGAGCTCCGAACAGGTTCGCAAAGTGGCGGCCACGACGGCCCGGAAAGAGGGGCGAAAACAACTCGATGACGGCGACGTCGGCATCATCGACGACCGCGATAATCTGACGGTGGTGGAGGCCGAATACGCCTCGCCCTATCTGGCCCACGCGCCGATGGAACCCCAAAATTGTACGGTCCACGTGCGCGAAAACGCCGTAGAGGTCTGGGCGCCCACCCAATCACCGACGGTGGTCCAGGAGGCGATCGCCCGCTTTACCGGCATGGCGCGCGGCGACGTCACGGTGCACGTCACCCTTCTGGGCGGCGGTTTCGGCCGCCGACTGGTTCCCGACTTCACCGTCGAGGCGGCCATGATCTCCGACGCCGTCGGCCGGCCCGTTCAATTGATCTGGTCCCGCGAGGACGACACCCGCTGTGGCTACTACCGCCCGATCAATCACAACGCCTTGCGCGGCGCCGTCGACGACGACGGAAACGCCGTCGCCTGGCGCTACCACAATGTCTCCCAGACCATCCTCCCCGATGTCGCCCCCACTCTGGCCGCCATATTTCCAGAGTGGTTTCCCATGGCGGCACGCCGGATCAAATCGGAGACCATGCACGGACTGGTTCACTCCGGAAGTCTCCCTGAGATCTTGGCCATGGAGGGCGCAAAACCGCCCTATAAGATCGACAATCTCCGACTGGAATACACCCCGATTCGAACCCCGATGCCAGTCTGTCTGTGGCGCGCCGTGGGGCATTCCTTCAATGGCTTCGTGGTAGAGAGCTTCGTCGATGAACTCGCCCACGCAGCGGGCGCCGACCCCTACCTATTTCGCCGCCAGATGCTCGATGACGAACCGGAATTATTGGAGGTCCTCGACCGCGCTGCCGAGGCCGCCGACTGGGGTGAGCCCTTGCCCGATGGTGTGGGACGGGGGATCGCCGTTCATGAATCCTTCGACACACCCGTCGCCCAGGTCATCGAAGCCAGCCTGGAAAATGGCGAGATCCGAATGCACCGCATCGTCTGCGTCGTCAACTGCGGTATCGCGCTGAATCCAGACATCGTTCGCGCCCAGATGGAGGGTGGAATCATCTTCGGCCTATCGGCGGCGCTGCGCCAAGAGATCACCTTCACCGACGGCCGCGTCGAACAGGGTAATTTCGACGACTATCCGATGATGACCATGATCGATACGCCGCCGATCGAGGTCCACATCATCGACAGCACCGACGAGCCCACCGGCGTCGGCGAGCCGGGTCTTCCCCCGGCGGCCCCGGCGCTGGCCAACGCTATCTACGACGCCAGCGGCGTACGCCTTCGCGATATGCCCTTTGAGAAAAACCTCGCCAAACTCCGCTCCCGGGATTGATATGTCGAATCGGCGACCACATTTTCTGAGCGCCAGTATTTTACTATTGGGCGCTGTCCTCTTTTTCGCTCTTCAAGCTGTGGCTCAAGAGGGCGAAGGGCCATCGTCAACCACAGAACCGGCGACCACAGAACCGGCGACCACAGAACAGATAAGCCTCGCCGAAGACGCCGCCGGAGTGCTGACCGACACCGCCACATCGGTGGCCGAAGAATATGTGCCCGAGATTGCACCCGAGAAAAGGGAGGCCGGACGCGAGGCATTTCTCGACGTCGCCGAAGTGCTGCAATCGCCGCGGTGCATGAACTGCCATCCCACGGGAAACCGCCCTCTGCAGACCGACCAGAGCCTACCCCATTCCTTTAATATTTCCCGCGAAAGCGAAGACGCCGGATTGGAGTGCGCCACCTGTCACCGGGAGCAAAATTCCGAGGCCTGGGGCGTCGCCGGCGGTCCCCCCGGGGCACCGCATTGGGGACTTCCGCCCCGCGATATGCCCATGGTCTTTCAGGATCGAACGCCCAACGAATTATGCGAGCAGCTCAAAGATCCCGAACGAAGTGGACATGCCGATCTCGATGAATTCATGGAACATCTGCTCCACGACAAGCTCGTCCACTGGGGATGGGAGCCCGGCGGCGACCGGACGGTACCGCCGTTGACCTACGACGAGTTCATCGAACGGGCCAGTGTATGGGTAGAATCCGGCGGCGCCTGCCCGGAATAAGACCCCGACGGGGCATGCCCAAAACGATTCGATTTGCGCAGGGACGCCTTGTGCTCCCGAGCACCCCGAGAGTATTTCCTCG
>SKPJ01000403.1 GCA_007119595.1 Myxococcales bacterium | reverse complement strand
TAGTGTTCGGGCAGATAGCTCTGCACAAAGACTCGGCCCGGTGTATCGGCCCGCCCGGCCCGTCCGGCGACCTGGGTCAGCAATTGGAAGGTTCGCTCGGCGGCTCGAAAATCGGGAAAGTTCAGGCTCATATCGGCGAGAACCACCCCGACGAGGGTGACGTGTGGAAAGTCGTGGCCCTTGGTCACCATTTGAGTCCCCACGAGGAGGTCGATCTGGCGGTCTCGAAATTTTCGAAGAAGTCGGCGAAGACCCTTTCCCCTGGAGGTGTCGCGGTCGAGACGGGCGACTCGGGCGCGCGGATATAGTTGGTTTAGATGGTCCTCGAGTTTTTCAGTGCCCGTACCCTTTCGTCCGATGCCGTCGTGTTCACACTCCGGGCATTTCTCGGGCATGCGCAAGGAGAAATCGCAGTGGTGGCAACGCAGGGCCTCCATGCGGCGATGATAGGTCAGCGAGACGTCGCAATTGGGGCATTGAAAGAGATGGCCACAACTGTCGCATAATACGCAGGGGGAATAGCCGCGGCGATTTAAGAATAAGATGGCCTGCTTTTCGTTGTGCAGGGTCTGATCGATGGCCTTTAGTAGCGGTCGGGACAGCACCGTGGAGCGATCCGTGACGGCGTCGTTATCGCGGCGCATATCGATGATCTCGACCTCCGGCAGAGGGCGATCGGCGACGCGCTCCGGCATCCCCAGATAGGTCAGCCGTTCGCCGCGGGCGTTGTGATAGGATTCCAGTACCGGGGTAGCACTTCCGAGGACGACCTGTGCGGCCTCCAATTTTGCGCGCACCAGAGCCATGTCGCGGGCGTTGTAGCGCGGTCCTCGCTCCTGCTTAAAGCTCGTATCGTGTTCCTCGTCGACGATGATGATGCCCAGATCTCTTAGAGGGGCGAAGATGGCGGACCGGGCGCCGATGACGATGTCCACCTCGCTGCGTTTGATGCGCCGCCACTGGTCGAATTTCTCGGCCGACGTCAGGCCGGAATGGAGCACGGCGATGCGGTCACCGAAATGACCGCGGAAGACGGCGACGAATTGGGGGGTCAAAGCGATCTCGGGAAGAAGGACCAATCCCCGCTGGCCGTCGTCGATGGTCTGCCGGATGGCTCGAACATAGACCTCGGTCTTTCCACTGCCCGTCACGCCGTGAAGGACAAAACCCTCGAAGCGTCCGGCTCGCCGCGCCGCGGCGATGGCGTCGATGGCGGTCTTTTGCTCGGGAGTCAATTCGAATTGCAGGGGCTGTTCGACTTTGGCCTCCGCAAAGGGATCGCGGTAGATCTCCTCTTCATGGGAGGCGACAAACCCCCGCTTTTCGAGGGCTCGCAGGCTTGAATAGGCGCTGGAGGCCAATTGCTTCATCTCGCTTCGGGCCACGGGCTCGTCGCGACCGGCGAGATGATCGATGAGCAGCTTTTGGGTGGAGCCGATGCGCTCGTTTTCGTCGGGGCGTCGAAGCAGTCGATAAAAGATCTCGGTCTTCGGTTTGACCCGCTTTTTTTCCCGGTACACGGTGTCGACGAAGCCCTGTCGTTCCAGCTCTGAGAGGCGGAGATAGGTCAGATCTGAGTATTTTTGTCGCAGAGATTTGATCGATGTTTCGGTGTCTGAAGACAAATCATCGACGACGCGGCGCAGGTCATCGGGCAGTTGTTCTGTTTCGGGAGCGTCGTCGGCCAGGCGGTAATGCTTCATTCCCTCGAGGCGCACCGCCGATGGAATGGCCAGTTTTACGACCTCGCCGAGGGGAACGAAGTAATAGTCGGCGATAAAGCGCAAAAAGCGCACATCCGTCGTGGAGAGCAGAGGCTCAGGGTCCAATACGTCGACCACCGATTTTAATTTGGGCTCCAATGCGGGGTCGTCGAGCTCCGATTTGAGCGCCGTGAGGAGGCCGGTCTTGGAGCGATTTCGAAAGGGAACCTGAACGAGATGACCAACACGGAGACGGCCGGCGAGTGGCTCGGGAACCCGATAGGTGAGATCGCTAAATAGTGGCACGTCGAGCGCCACTTCAGCGTAGGGATGGTGTTTCGACGAGGTCATCGCGACGCATCTCCCAGTATGAGTCGTCGAGCATCGCGTCGGGCGAGCTGTAACCACTGTGCATCGCGCAAGATGTCACCGAAACGAAATTCAGCAAGACCGGCCTGGTTGTTGCCCAAAAACTCGCCGGGGCCGCGGATGCGCAGGTCCGTTTCGGCGAGTTGAAACCCGTCGTCGGTCTCCACCATGGCTCGCAATCGCTTGCGGGCGTCTTCGGTGAGTCCGGAGCCGGTCAACAGAATGCATATCGAGGCGGTCCCGCCACGCCCGATGCGCCCCCGGAGCTGGTGAAGCTGGCTGAGCCCGAAGAGCTCTGCATTTTCGACGATCATCATCGTGGCGTTGGGGACATCGACGCCGACTTCGATGACCGTGGTGGAGCACAATACGTCGATTTCGCCGGTGGCAAATTGGCGCATCACCGCCTCCTTTGCCGCACCATTCATACGCCCGTGAAGGATCCCGATGCGCAGATTGGAAAATAGCCCGTTGGCGAGTTGTTCGGCGCCGTCGATGACATTTTTTCGGTGCTGTACCGCCTCGCTGGCCTCGACGAGTGGATAGACGATATAGGCCTGTTCGCCGGTGGATTCGATTCGATCCCTCACATATTCGTAGACCTTGGAAGCCCGAAAGCGATCGCGGAGCTCGGTTCGGATCGGTTTTCTGCCGGGTGGCTTCTCCCGAATCGTCGTCAGGTCACGATCGCCGAAGACGGCGTGGGCCAGCGTTCGGGGAATCGGTGTGGCCGTCATGGATAATAGGTGGGGATCCCGTCCCAGATCGAGGAGGGCCTGGCGCTGTTCGACGCCGAATTTATGTTCTTCATCGACGATGATGAGCCCCAGATTGGCGAATTCTACATCGTTTTGAAATAGGGCGTGGGTGCCGATGACGAGTTTCGCCTCGCCACTGGCGGCGGCTTGGAGTGCGCGCCGCCGTTGTGCAGCGCTCTGGGAGCCCGTCAGGTGGGTAAACGGGGTCTTTAGATCTGCGAAGAAGCCCTCGACGCGCCGCAGATGCTGGCTAGCGAGGATCTCCGTGGGGGCCATCATAGCCACCTGTGCTCCATTGGCGGCGGCGATGGCGGCGGCCATCAGGGCAACGATGGTCTTGCCACTTCCCACGTCGCCCTGGAGCAGCCGGCGCATGGGAACCGGGGCGTCCAATTCGTCGGCGATAGTGGCGATCGCCTTTTTTTGATCGCCGGTCAGCGAGAAGGGGAGATTTCGAACCAATTCTCGACCCAATTCTCGCTCTTTACATTCGATGGCTTGAGCCGCCCGGCGGCTGACGACATAGCGTTTGGTCAGGGCGCCCTGGAGGTCCAAAAACTCCTGGTAGATCAATCGATGGCGCGCTGTCTTCAGCTCCTCAGAGAAGCGATCGAGGTCTTGGACCGAATCGAGAACGTGGATGGTGCGAAGCGCCACTTCGATTGTGGGCAGATCGTGGCTTTTGAGCAGGGCGGCGGGTACCCCCTCCTCGAGATGAGGTGCAAGGCAGTCGCATGCGTTGTGAATGGCCCGGCCGAGAAGGGAGTCGCTCACCTTGTCGATGCCGCCGTAGATGGGGACGAGCTCGGTTGTTGGTGCTCGTTTGGGCCGCTCTTTGAGAATCTCCGTGTCGGGATGGGCGACGGTGGGAAGCCCCCGATCGTGTTCGACCTTGCCCTCGAAGCGCACGATCTTGCCGGCTTTGAAAGAACGGGCGAAGCCGCGGTAGGGCAGGTGAAACCACAGCAATTTGAAGTCTGTGCCGTCGACGTCGAGGCGGATCTCGAGGGGGCGACGGCCCCGCGGTGGGACGACACCGGTGACACGGCCAATTGCTTCTACCCATTCAGCGCGATCGGCGCAGATCTTGGGGCCCTTGTGAAAGCGGTAGGTCCGTCGATATTTGCGCGGTACATAAAGCAATAAGTCGAGTTGATTTTCAATGCCCCGCTGTTGCAGTCGTTGTTCGGTTTTAGGGCCGATGCCGCGCAGATCGCGCAGGGCGATCGATTGAGGCTCAGCCAGTTGCAGCTCGAGTCTTCCCGGTATGGATTCGGGGGCGATCATGGTGAGCAATTTGGGCTCGATTTGGTTCAATTCGCAGAATCGGGGTCTTCCGGCATCGGTCCCGGCGGCTTTTCGGGCAGTACGGCGTCGCTGGGACGGATATAATTGGGCTCCAGGGCCGTTCGGTCTGCCAACGTACCGGCGCACGCAAGCTGTCGTGCGAGGCGAGCGATGCCGACGGCCGATGGAGAAACCAGATCACCGGGTAGTCGGCGAAGCTGAGGCGCTTCCCAGTCGCGCAGAGTGTCGTATTTTTCGACGCCGTCACCGACTTGGAGCAATGGGCCGGTGAGATTATCAGCGACGCGAGCGATCCACTCGTCAGGCGATGCGGCGCAATCCTCCAACAATTCGACAAGCCCGTTGTCTTCCCAGCGATATGCACCGGCATAGACCTCGTGGCGTCGGGCGTCGATGGCGGCCAATATAGTGGCCGCCGGGCATGTGCGAGCCGGTCCGTAGGCAAGGGCTGCCAGACTCGACACGCCGACGATGGGACGCTCGACCGCCCGGGACAATGCCTTTGCGGTGGCAAGTCCGACGCGAAGCCCCGTAAAGCTTCCCGGTCCAATCCCGACGGCGAAAAGGTCGACATCTCCGAGCTCCAGCGAAGAGTTTCCGAGGAGTCCGTCGACATTTTCTAAAAGGGAGCTTCCGTGGTTGTAGGCAACCCGCTGGACGCGGTGTTCACACAATTGGTTCCCGTCGAGAAGTGCCACGGCTTGCACCCGGGTGGCGGTGTCGATGGCGAGAATTCGGGCGTAGTTGGAGGAGGTGGGCTTGGACATCGTAATAGGGCGTCAGTAACGGTGGCTGGCGAAGCAGGCAAATTCAAAAAAAGAAGCAGTGATCAGCGGTTTTCAAAGAACTCGACGACGCGGTACCAATTTCGCTCGATGTCGTTTTTAAAGGCAAAGATCATCAACAAAATGATGAGTACAAGGCCGATATAGGCGGCGATCTGGCGGGTTCGGTAGCTCAGCGGTCCGCGCTTGATGGCCTCCAATGCGAAGAGAACGAGGCGTCCCCCGTCGAGGACCGGGATGGGGAGCAAATTGATGATGGCCAGATTGATGCTGATAAGGGCCAACATCCGCAAAAAGGGTTCCACCCCGGCATGGCCCGCCTCGGCGGCCAATTCGCCGATCATGATGGGGCCACCGATGCTCTCGGTGGAGATTCGCCCCTGGGCCAGGCGGACCAACCCGACGAGCATCATCTGGGTAAATCGCCAGGTCTGCTCGACGCCATCGCGGGCACTGTGGCCGACTCGCTGGACGAAGGGATGATAGATGGGCTCGGGAAAGACATTATCCCGCATGGATTGCCAGCCGTGGTCGACGCGATAATGGGTCTGGTTGGTGTCGTCCTCGTAGGTGATGACCCTGGGGCGGTGGTCGATGGTGAGTGTTTGGTCGCCACGCTGGACGGTGATCTCGAAGGAGGGCTCGATATCGTAGTCTTCATCGGCGGCGTCGCGCTCAACGATCATCTCGTTGATCTGGTTTTGCATCCGATCCGCCAAAAGGGCCCAACTACTCGTGTCGCGGCCGTCGATAGCGACGATCTTGTCACCGGGCTCAAAGCCGGCGGCCGCGGCGGGGCCGTCGTCGTCGACGAGGGATAGATACATCTGGGCCTCATCGACACCGATCGTATATTGACCGTCGACTTTCTCGGGAGTCACGGTGACCCGGCGGGCGTCTTGATGAAAGAAGGTCCCGTAGTCGACGGGGATTTCGGAGCGGGTCAAGACGATGAACTCCAGGGGCTGGCCGCCGCTGTTTTGGACGGCCAACGGGATTTCGTCGAAACGCTCGATGGGCTCGCCATCGATGCTGACCACGCGGTCGAAAAAGCGCAGTCCGTCGCGCGCGGCCGGCCCGCTGCGGTCGGAGATGGCGAGGGTGGGCCCATAGGTCCCAAGCCCGATGCCGATGCGGCCTCCCGTATCGCGGGCCAGGCCCAAAAAGTCGGTGCTGGAGAAGCGCTCCGGTACGATGGTGATGGTCTCGGTGTCGCCGCCTCGTTCGTACGTCAACTCCACTTCTTGCTCATATGATCCGTGGATGCTGCGCTGAAGCTGATACCAATAATCGACGGAGCGTCCGTCGACGGCGACGATTTTGTCACCGGCTTGGAGGCCGGCTTCGGCGGCGGGAGTTCCGGCGTGGATCTGGCCGATCACCGGGGGGGGCGTGGTGGTCTGAAGGAGGCCGAATGCGAAGTAGATGAGCACGGGTAGTACGAGATTTGCCGCCGGACCGGCCAATACGATGAGAGAGCGCTGCCAGATCGGTTTGGCCATCAGGCTTCGCTTTTGCTCCTTCTCGGGCAACTCCTCCGTCGATTGCAGGTCGGCGCCCTGCATCAGGACATAGCCCCCCAGCGGGAGGATACAGATCGCGTATTCCGTCTCCTCTCCCTGATAGGTGAATAGGGCCGGACCAAATCCGATGGAAAACCGGGTGACCTTTACGTCGAAGAACTTGGCCACCACGAAGTGGCCCAGCTCGTGGACGAAGATCAAAACCCCGATGAGGATGATGAAATAGATGAAGCTCATAACCTGCCGCGGAGATGGTCGGGGAAGTAGGGGCGCCGTTAGCGCACTGGCTCAGACCCCATATACAAGGAAATAATAAACCCACGGCGCTGCGAAAAACAACGCGTCGATCCGGTCCAGAATTCCGCCGTGCCCGTAGATGATAGTGCCACTGTCCTTTACCTCGTGGGCACGCTTAAAGAGGCTCTCTGCGAGATCCCCGCATTGTCCAAGCAGGTTGGCCGGGATGGCGAGCACCAATATCTGCAGGGCTGTCAGCGACGGCCAAATGTCGGCGAAGAAGTAGGAGAAGAGGGCGTCGAATGCAAAGGCAAAGGCGATGGTCGTCAACAGTCCGCCGACGGCCCCTTCGATGGATTTATTGGGGCTGACGGATTCGTATAATTTGTGTTTTCCCAAGGCGTTACCGGCGAAATAAGCGCCGGTGTCCGATCCCCATACAATGGCGAGGGCCATGATGATCCACATCCATCCGGCATCGCCGCCGTCGCGCCCCAAAAGGGCGACGAAGCTAAAGAGAACACCGCCGTATAAAATGGCGGTCAGACTTGCTCCGATGTGGTGAGTGACCCGCGACTGTTCGCGGAAGAAGAAGAGATAAAATAAAAAGGTCAACAACGAGGCGGCGGCCAATGACGGCAGGGTCAACTCCTGCTCCAGGAAGGGATCGAAGTAAATCGCACACATCACGGCGAGGCCGGTGACCACCGAGAAGATACGCCCCGCCGGATGTTCTTCGGCGAAGACGATGCCACAGAACTCCCAGATGGAAATGGCAGCGGCGACGAGGACCACCAGAAGAAATCCCCAATGGGGAGTGAACGCGATCAAGCTGGCCAGCACCGGGATGGCGATGATGGCCGTAATGACGCGGGGAATCAGATCAGACTTTTTTGCCATGATGTAAATACTGCAGGGGGGCCGAAGCGGCGGTGGTTAGGATTTCTTGAGTTTCTGGAGTCGTTTTTTAATCGCCGAGTTGTCGGGCTCCATGCTCAGGGCAAATTGGAGGTTTTGGATGGCGCTGGCCTCGTCTCCTTTGGCCAGATCGGTCTGGGCCATCTGCAGAAAGCGTCGTCCTTTCGATGTATTGGCCAATTCCTCGATGGAGCGGGGACCGGTATCGGTGGGATTTGCATCCTCGGGGTCGAGTCGCAATTCGCCGTCGGCGAGTGCATCTTCGTATTTTTTTCGCATTCTTCGGTCGCCGACGACTCCGTAAGCCTCGGTCATCAGCTTGTAGAGGGCGTTGACCTTTTCATGGAGTTTTTTGCCCCAGGTTTCACCGCGGTATTGACTGTAGCGATCGGGATGGTAGCGCATACTCAGTTTGTCGAATGCCTTGACCAGCCGGTGGTGGGGAGCGCCGTCCTCGACGCCGAGTATTGCGTAATAGGATTGCTTGGGAGCTTTTTTTAAGCGGCCCTTGACCTCTTTGTAGAAGGCTCGCCACCGATCCTTGTCCTGACCTTTTGATTCGGTGCTCGCCAGCTTTTTGATGGCGTTGCGCAGCACGGGACCGGGGATGGGATAGCGCAGGGCGTTGTCGAAGGGGCCCTTTGACGGGGGAGCATCGGGAGTGAGCAGCAAGATGGGAAGATCCGGGCTCTGGGCGCGCAATTGCTGAAGCAGCTCAGGTGCCGCGTCGTCGGCCAATTCGCGATGGACGATCGCCAAAGCGAGTTGTCGGTTGGCCACTTTTTGGGCCGTGCCGCCGCCTTTTTTGGTGGCGATTGGCTTATACGTTTTCTTGGGTAGCTGGCTCAAGATTTTCTTAAGCTGTGCTACATCTCCACATGCTACGAGGATCTGTTCCATAACTTGGTCTCAATTTCGTTCCCATCCAAAAAACGCTTCGTCACGTCGGTCGAATATCGCCCGGCGGGAGTGTCCGGATCGAAATAATATAACCACTGATGTTCCGGTGCGCAGTGAGGTGATGCGGTCTGGATAGCTCGGTCCGCGGTGCGCAACAGCCTTCTATTTCCTCTCAGTTGAGTACAGCATTTTAATTGAACTTGAAAGGGTTATGGGTTGCGATGTCAGCCCCGGTGCCTCACTGCGTTCGTCCCGTGGCCGGGGGATGACATCGGCTCCAGGGGGTGGGGGGAGAGAACGCAGAGATTGGGACCGGCAAAAGCGCGAACTCCGGGCCCATCGGATTGACACCTCACCAGGGGCGACCATAATCGCCGACCGAAGCAGTGGTAAGTGGATCGACAGCGAGGAGACGGGGATGCAAATACGAGATAGAACAAATTCGAATCACAAGCCGGTGCGCAAGGCGGTGATTCCCGTGGCCGGTCTGGGGACTCGGCTGTTGCCGATCACAAAGTCGGTGCCCAAGGAATTGCTTCCCGTCGTCGACGTGCCGGCCATTCAGGTGGTGGTTGAGGAATGCGTCAACGCGGGTATCGAGGAGGTGATCTTCATCACCGGGCGCGGCAAAGGAGGGATCGAGGACCACTTCGATTATAATTTCGAGCTCGAAAAGATTCTGGAACGACGCGGCAAACTCGAGGAGTTGGAGCGGGTCCGTTCGATCAGCCAGTTGATCCGGACCATCGCCGTTCGCCAGAAAAAGCCGTTGGGACTGGGCCATGCCGTGTTATGCGCCCGAGATGTCGTCGAGGACGAGCCCTTTGTGGTGTTGCTGCCCGATGACTTGATCGGTTCGGAGCCCTCCGTGACCTGCCAGTTGATCGATGTTTACGAAAAATATGGTCAAGGAGTGGTAAGTATTATGCCTGTACCGGAGGAGGAAGTCTCGCGCTACGGGATTGTCACCGGCGAAAATTGGGCCCCGTCGCTGCACCGAGTTCGCTCCATTGTCGAAAAGCCCGATCCCGAGATCTCGCCGTCGAATTTGGCGGTGATCGGACGGTATTTGTTGCCGCCGGCGATCTTTGGTTTTCTCGAGGATCAAAAGCCCGACGAGTCCGGTGAGATTCAGTTGACTGACGCCCTGTCGAAGTTGGCCCGGGAACGGGCGTTGGTGGGCTATGAGTTTACGGGGCGGCGCCATGATATTGGCGATAAATTGGGGTTTTTGACCGCCAATATTTCCTATGCATTGCAGCGAGACGATCTGGGTCCGAAATTGCTCCATTATCTTCGCAAGAAGGTGGTCGAAGCCGATGAGCAACAGAGTCATTAAAACCGTGGTGGTCACCGCGGCAGGGATACTCGCCTGTATATTGTGTTGGCCTCTGGAGAGCGCGGAGGCAATGGCTCCGCCCGTGGCATTCTCGCTGGAAGCGCTCGGTGAATCGGCGCACGAACGGCGCGGCAAATCGTGGTCTGTGACGCGGGTGGACGATGGCATTGCGACGTATTGTGCATCGAAGATCGAAGGGGCGGCAGCGACGTTCGTCAACGAAGACCACTCTTTGTCGGTAGGGCCCGATAGCGAGGATTTGTGGAAGCTGGTGTGGGCCGTGTTGTGGTCGCCGACGCCGAAGGAATTGATGTCGGCGCATATCGGGGAATGGGGGCCAGACACAGCTCGTGTGGAGGTGGTCGATGGGGCGCCGGTGTACTGTTATGGAAGCGATAGCCGGCTGTGCGTAGATGAGGAGATTCGGCGGATCGAGTGGCTCGAGATCGCGGTCGACGATGTGCGTTGGAGGCTTCGGGCCTCCCGGGACGGCACGCGGTTGCAGGTGAGCGCCGATGGATCATTGGTGGCCCGGGTGGCTGCCGAGGAGTGTTAGAATCGTCACCTCAGTATGGACTGGCGCCGGCTTGCGGGCTATCGGGACTTGGCCTTCCCGAATTTTCGTCGGTTGAGCAATAGGGCGTTGGTGACCACGCTGACGCTGGACAGCGCCATGGCGGCGGCGGCGAAGGCGGGACGCAAAAAGCCAAAGGCCGCCACCGGCAATAATGTCGTATTGTAGACAAAGGCCCAGAATAGATTTTGGCGGATCTTGGAGTAGGTGGCCTGTGCGATCTCAATGGCCCGCCGCACACCGTCGAGAGAGCCCGAGATAAGCGTTAAATCCGATGATTCGATGGCGACGTCGGTGCCGGTTCCGATGGCAATGCCGAGGTCGGCCTGGGCGAGGGCAGGGGCGTCGTTGATGCCGTCACCGACCATGGCAACCGTGCGCGAACCCCCGGCCTGAATATCCTCGATGGCCGCTGCCTTGTCGCCGGGGCGAACGCCGGCTTTGATGCGATGCGATGGGATCCCGATTCGATCGGCGACGGCCCGGGCCGTGGCGTGATTGTCTCCGGTGATCATCCAGACGTCGATGCCCTTGTATTCGAGCCATTCGACGAGCTCTGGGGCATCTTCTTTTACGGCGTCCTCCACGGCGATGAGTCCCACCAATTCATTTTTTGCGGCGACGGCGATGACCGTCTTGCCCTGTGTCTGCAGGGATTCAATCTGCTCCAGATCGAGGGTCAGTTCGCAGATCTCAGCGATCCATGATGGTTTGCCGACAAAATAGGTCGTGTCGTCGATCGCACCGTGGATGCCATCGCCGGCGACGGTTTGAAAATCCGTACATTCCGCAAAGGGGATGCTGCGCCGTCGGGCGTCGTTGACGATGGCGGCCCCGATGGGATGGGTGCCCGACTCCTCGAGCCCGGCAGCGATGCTCAGCAAGCGGTCTTCGTTGTCGGCGAACAGGTCGGTGACCACCATTTCGCCGCGGGTCAATGTTCCGGTCTTGTCGAATACCACGGCGTGCAACTCGCGGGCCCGTTCGAGGGCCTGAGCGTTGCTGATGAGAACGCCGAGGCTGGCCCCTTTCCCGGTCCCCACCATCATGGCCGTCGGGGTAGCAAGCCCGAGGGCGCAGGGGCAGGCGATGACCAGGACGGCGACGGCGGGCAAAATGGCCGCCAGCGGTGCGTCGAGTACGGCGTGTGCGAAAAAGGCAATAATGGCGATGAGAATGACGGCGGGGACGAAGATCGATGAGACGCGATCCACCATGTCTTCGATATCGGCCTTGGATTCCTGTGCCTTCTCGACCTGATGGACAATCTGGGCGAGGGCGGTCTCGGAGCCGATGCGATTGGCTCGCACGATGAGCTGTCCGTCGGTGTTGATCGTGCCGCCGATGACCTCGTCGCCCTCGGAGCGGGTCGCGGGGACCGATTCGCCGGTGATCATCGACTCGTCGACGTCGGCCCGTCCCTCCAAGACCTGGCCGTCCGTGGGAATCTTTTCGCCGGCGCGAATCCTCATCTCGTCACCCACCACCAGATCGGCGGCGGGGATGTCGATCCACTGGTCGCCGCGGCGCACTCGCGCGGTCTGGGCCGCCAGGTCGAGCAGGCTCTCGATGGCCTTGCCGGCTTTGCCCTTGGCGCGGGCTTCCAGCCACTTTCCGAGACCGATCAAGGTGATGATCATGGCCGCGCTTTCAAAATAGGGGTGGGCGTGGAAACTGGAGCCGAAGATCATCATCAAACTGACCACCGTGGAGTAGACGAAGGCCGTACCGGCACCCAGGGCGACCAGGGTGTCCATATTGAAATGAAGGCGTTTGATGGCCTTCCAGGCGCCCACGAAAAACCCCTGTCCCACGTAGGCGACGATGATGGCCGTGAGGTAGATCAGCAGGCCGAGACGGGCGATCTCCACGGTTTGATTGCTCTGCCATGTTAGCCACATCGGGCCCATTTCGAGGACCATGACCGGGATGGTGAGCATGACGCCGACGGTCCAACGGCGCCACCAGAAGTCGGCTTCTTCGGCGCGCCGCTCGCTGACTCGGCGGGTCGGCGAGGTGGCGCCTTTTGCGGCGGTATCAGTTGGTGGTTTCCGGCGTTCGAGTTGATAGCCGGCGTCGCTGACAGCTCTTTCAATATCGGCAAAGGCGTCTTCGCTGGTGACGCCCGAATGCAGGGTGATGCGGGCGGTCTCGGTGGCGAAGTTGACCGTCGCATCGCGCACGGAGTCCACCGATTGCAATGCCTGTTCGACCTGACTGACGCAGGACCCACAGGTCATGCCCCGAATCTGTAGGCGCTCCGTATTTTCGGACTCCTCGATGTGCGTTTCGCTTTGCTCCGCCTTTTGTTGTGCGCGGTCTTGTTGTGCACTGTCTGAGCACGGAGAGTCGCGTTTGGTCTCGGTGTCGCTTTTGCTGCAACAACTGGAAGCTGACGGCGCCCCGGCGTCGTCGAGTTCGACGACGTAGCCCGCTTGCTCGATGGCGTCGAGAGCCTGTTGGCGCGTCTTATCGTCGGCGTCGGAGAGGGTGATCGTCGCCCCATCGGACGCCAGATCGACGTCGTGAGAGGCGACGACCGCAAGCTCATCGAGAGCCGCCTCGATACGGGCCACACATTTTCCACAGGACATGCCCTCGATACTTACGCGTAGGTCAGTCATCGAGTCATTCCTCTGCTTCATTTGATTGTGCTGATTTCCCGCCTTTTCCCTCTTGTCCCTCATGGATGGCCCACGTATCGACGGGCTTATTGCGCCATTTGTACCAGCCGTAGATACCGATGATTAAAAAGCCAATCGCCGTATATTGCGCCGGGGTCAATCCCCAGTAGCGCGGATCGCCGCCGAAGGAGACTTCGTCGGGCATGGCCCGCAGAAAGTCGAGCATGAATCGGCCGGGGGCGTATAAAAGAGGCAATAACCAGGCGTATAAGCCGCGGCGTCGTGGCTTTCTGCCCAAGACGACGAATACGACGATGATGGCGAGCCACAAAATCGCTTCATAAAAGCCGAGGTTGTGGCGGATGCCGCCACCCCATTGTTCGGGAAATTGCATGGCCAGTGGGAAGAGCTCCGGAACGGCGCCGCCGGTGACGTCGTAGACCCAATTCCAGAGGCCGAATTCACTGACCTCTTTTCCGGGATGATCGAAGGCCAGCATACAGCCCACACGACCGAAGAAGAATCCAATGGGCAACGACCACAACGCAACGTCAAACCATCCCAGATGGTCTTCGTCGGGATTGCGATAGGCCCAGATTAAAAAAGCGATACCGGCGCCGATGATTCCCCCGACGCTGGAGATCTCTCCCCAGAATTGAAAGAGAATCAGTGGATTCTCCATCACCTGGTCCGGACTGTATAGCACGACGGCGTAGATGTGGGAGAAACACCAGCCGAAGATAATCATCCAGATGGCGAAATTGTGAATTCGGTCCTCCCGAACGCCGAGGATCTTCCTTCCGCGGCGACCGGCGAGGGTGAGGCCGATGATGAGGCCGATGGCGACGGCGAGGCCGAAGCCGTGGATCTCCGCCGGACCGATTTCCCAGGGACCAAATTGTGGATGGGGCAACACCCCTAGCAAATTCATTACGAGACTCCGTCGACACGAAATTAGTACCGCCAAATCACACCGTGAACGGTGCAGCAGTACCGCAAACTTCCCAGGGGTTCAATTTGTGAGCGGTGGCGAAAATTTCCCGACGCCTTCCAACGCAGATCGAAGAGAAGCGTTCAGAGCACCGATGGTGGGGGCAATAGGGTGGTCGAAAGGGTCGTAAAACTTGCGATCGGGGGCCGGTTGCGACAAGGTGGCCGGTGCAAATGCGGGGAAGCTGGAAATTCCAGTGCGTCCCGTGCATACTGCCGCACGCCACTCATGGTGCCGATCAATTGGACGGACCGAACCGACTGAAACTGAAACAGGAAACGTTTCATGAATGCGATGCGAAGGAAAATATTCGGATTGGTACTGGTAGGGACACTGGTTGCCGGGGGCACGACGCTGGCTGCACAGGACCTTCCCAGGGCGGGAGAGCTCGACGAGATGGACGTCGCCGATGACGGAGAAGACGCCGAGGAACTCGACGAGGCCTTCGAAGAAGCCGTCGATTCGAGCGAGCCCGAAGCGGAACCCAGTGAAGAAGGCGACGAGGAAGCCGATGAAGAGGTGGAACGGGCCGACGATTGGGAAACATCGTTGCGCGATCCCATCGCCCCGATCGTCAGCACGCAGGGGAGCATCGGTTTTCACGGTATTTCGTCGGCTGTAAGCCCTGGACCGCTGGCATTTCAGGTCGGGTTGTTGGCGGCGGCTTCCGGTGGAAGCGATATGATCCGCCTCAACGATCAACACCGATCGCTGGCCGCAAATGTCGTGGTCAACGCCTCGTTCAACGAATTTGTGGGCGCTCATTTCGGATTGGCGGCCCGCAATAATATCAATACCTTCGGTCGGCCCCAGTCGATGCTCGCCCAGGGAGATATGACCTTTGGCGGTATCGCTCGCTATCCGGTGAGTGACGGAGTGTGGCTCGGCGGTGATTTGAGTTTTTATATGCCCTCGGGATTCGACAGTGTGGGACTGACGCCGCGGGCGACATCGGTACGCCCTCAGGCGATTTTGAGTCTGGAGATCGACGAGATGATGGGCGCCGAACCCGATCGCTATGTACCGCTGGTGTTGCACGCCAATCTGGGATACCGGGTCGACAATAGCGAAAATCTGCTTCCCGAGGGGATGACGCCGGATCGAGTCGAGCGCTATGCCTATGGTTTGTCGGCTTATAATATGTTCGAGATGGGTCTGGGGGCCGAGTTTCCCCTTCCCCATATCACTCCGTTTTTGGGCTGGACGCTCGGCATACCCAATCGGGCCTCCGAGGGCACCTGTGACGCCGATCGGGCGCTGGAGTGCACTTCGGAAGTGGGTGGATCGTCGTTTCCCCAGCAGCTCTCCCTGGGTGGGAAAGCAGAACCGGTCGAAAACCTGGGGCTCCATCTGGGATTTGACTTTAGTTTGACCGGAGAGCAGGCCGAGGGACTGCCGGCGACGCTTCCCTATAACGTGCATTTTGGCGTGAGTTGGCAGATCGATCCGGCGGCCCGTCAGGTCGAGATCGTGGAAACGGAGGTTGAGAAGGAAATCGAGGTCGAGCCACCACGAGGTAGACTCTTCGGACAGATCGTGGACCAGCAAACGGGAGAACCCGTCGCGGGAGCTCGAATCAGCTACGTCGACTTCCACTACTCCTCGCAGATGTCCAGCGAGCAGACCGGGGTCTTCGAATCCTATGGCTTTGCACCGGGCGAGGAAGTGC
>SKPJ01000071.1 GCA_007119595.1 Myxococcales bacterium | reverse complement strand
GCTCGTCGTGGAGCTCAATGAATTGCAGACAAAGCGCCGCGAGCTCACCGTTCCCCTGCCGGCCACCGATCAGCGCCGCGTCGACCAGGCGCTGGCCGATGCTCGAAGTGTCTCCCAGGATCATCCCCGGGCGATGCTCTCGGCGGCCGACGAACTCGAAGATACGGAAGAGCAACTGCTGAGCCGACTGCAAGGCATCGAGCAACGAATCAACGAAATCGAACAAGCGCGGACGATTCAGCGTCAATCACGACAATTTGGAGAATTCGATCGCTTCTTCGATGAAGGAGAGCGGGGCCGGACGGTAACCCAATTCGAGCAGGCCGTGAGTACCGAAGACAGCAACGACGACTCCGGCTCCAGCACACAAGCCGACACCGCGGATTCAGACGAGGCAGCCAATGGGGACTCCTTCGCCGAGAGCCCCACCGTCGGAGAAGAGGCAGCGCCAGCTCCCGGTAGCCATGGCAACGACGATCAGGGCGATATGGATCCCGGTTTCGCCGGCGACGATGTCGATGAGGGCATGGTCGCCGATGCGGAGCCCGAGATGGATACGGAGGACGCTCCGCCCCAGGATGACTTCCAAGAAAGTGAACCCGCCGAACCCGCGTTCGATGACAGGGAACCCGCCGCCCCGGAACCGGAACCGGAGCGCGGAGGCACAGACAGCTTCGAAGAGGTCGAAATCGAGACCGAGACCGTGATCATTCAGACCGACACCACCGATGATGGCTCATCGGAATTCGGCTCCGAAGGGGGTCCGCGCACGCTGCGACAACTTCGCCGAGAAAGGGATAGCCTGGAAACCCAGGCCGAAGAGCTGCGACGAAAGGCCGATGAATTGCGACGCAAAGCCGAAGAGGCGTATTGAAAGGGTTGTCCAACCCGCCACCGGTGTCTATATTGCGCTCCTCACAGGGAACCCTTTCCCACATATTTTGTATGGTTGGCGGCCCCTCATCACGAACGGGAGTTTTCATGGCGAAGAAAAAGCAGCGCAGCGACGAAGAAGAGGAGTATTTTCAGCGCGAAGATATCGAAAAAAAGGCCAAAATTCGCCGGGAGCGGCAACTCAAGGCTCTTCGTCAACAAGAACGGGCTGATATCGCCCAGAAGCTCAACACCTCCGAAGAGGTCGCCGACGAAGCGATGAACTTGGGCTTCGACGGCACCACAGCCCGCGTTCTCCCCCTGGTTCCACTGATCCAGGTCGCCTGGGCCGATGGAAAAGTGACCCGTGCACAAACCGAAAAGGTCAAAAAGAAGGCATCTAAATTCGGCGTCGAGCCGGATACCCCGGCCTATGAATTTCTCGATCTATTGCTCAAAGAAGAGCCCTCGGAGTTATTCTTCGATCGAGCCAATGACGTCATTCGCAACATCGTCGACGACGACCCTGGTGGCGATATCCGCTCCAACGTCCTCAACTGGAGCAAGGCCGTCGCCGAAGCCTCCGGCGGTTTTTTCGGATTGACCAATCCCATCAGTAAAAACGAACAAGGTGTACTCGAGGAATTCGCACAACTCTTCGGTGTCTCCGATTGAATCGCTGACACAGGGCATTCTCAAAACTGGCCGCTGATACCGAGGTGAATTCGGTCGTTATGCGCCCATAGGCCACCCGGGGTGAGTTGTTCTTCCGGGTCGGGTCCCAAAAAGAAATTTACTCCAACCGTGGTTCGAAGCCCTCGGGCCCAGGGTCGTTCAATGGCAAATCGACCCATCAGATCGCCGGGGGAAATAGACGCGATCGCCCCAAATATTAATTCCAGATCCCACCATCCCATCGCCCAATTGCTAGCCCCGGCAACTCCGTAATACCCCTCTTCAAACAACAATAACTCGTCATCTTCATCACCGCCGCGACCGTCTGGGACCAGCGCTTGATGAATCGGTGACTCCGTCGAAAAAGGGTGTAACCAAAACCCCTCGATGGTCAGCGCCAGCGGGCGAACTCCGTCGAGCAATCGCTCATAGGACAAGCCGAGTGCAGAGAAGAGGGTCGCCCGCTGTACGGCGTCAAAATCGGTGGTATAAAAGACACGACGCGGCGAAAAAGCGACATCTGCCCGCACACCAATGGGACCCACATAGCGCGCAAAATCGGCGAGAAATGTCGCCCGGCGACGAAATTTCGACTCGAAGATCGTCTCCCCGGCTTCCGCTTTCTCACTCAAATTTTGGGAGTGCTCGAATGCCTCGGGATTTCGCGTCCCGAATCCGAATATATCGTAATCCTCGAAGATCTGACCGTCTTCGGCGATCAGCACCAATAGCTGGCGCAAATCGTCATCCAAAAAGACCTCCGGGGTGCGATCCCATCCGTAGAAAACGCCCAGCCCCAGATCGAATCCGGAGACCGTCCAGGTACCCCGAAGCCCACCGCTGGCATTTTTGGGAAGGTGATGGGGCCTTTGTGTGGACTGAAAAAAGGGCTGAATATCCTGTTGAATGCTCGGATGAATCAGATCCTGAGCGAGCAATAGGAATGGAAGTTGCTCGGCGACCAGGGGGTTTCGCTCGTGGGCAAGCGCCGTATCTCGACCAAAGAGTGTGACTCGATTATTTTCGAAGAAGGGAACGACCAGGGCCTGCAGCGACCAATCACTTCCACTATAGGACGCGGTGGCGCTCAACTGGCCCAGCCCGGTCCCGACTCCATCGGAGGTCATGGGAGCCCGCATATCGACGGGATCGATGACATCACCGGGTCGAATGATATCGGTGCTTCCCCAACTATTTCGCATCTGTCCGAGGGCAAGTGACCAGGGCCCCGTGCGATGGATGATATAGGCCCGATCGATACGGGGCTCGTAGAGCGTGCGCCATTCGTCGAACTCCCGTCCCGAGCCGGCCCAATATTGAAAGCGGCCCGATACCACTATCCGCGTCTGCTCCGACGGCTCATGACGGATCCCCATTCCCAGTCCCCCCACCCATTCCAGTGCGTCTTGTCCCGTCGGTCCCCACCTGGGATCGATCAGGGTCCCCAATTCATAATTCAATTCCCATTCGGTGTTGTCGAAGCCCGGCGCTGCAGTCGATGCGTCGTCGCCCTGCAGTGTTTCTTCTTCCGGTAGATCGGGACGCTCCGGATCGTCGATGATCATGGCATCGCCGTCATCCACCTCATCGTCTGGTTCATCTTCGGCCGCCGGATTTTCGGGGTCGAAGATTGTCTCCTGGGCAGATGCCGGCACCGCCACAACCGACAGCGCAACAGAGGCGGCGATCATCGCCGCCACCGGCAATCCAAAGATCTGGCGAAGAAGTCTCATCAGCGACCGAATTCTTCCCGGTCGAAGAGCGCATTGGGAAGCTCGACGTCTACATCGAGTTCGGTGACCTCGATGGTGGTATAGCCCCCGGTCTCCGAGCGCAGGGTAGCGCGCTCCACATAGGTTTCATCATCGTCACCGATGGTATTGAGCCGCTCGGTAAACAGAGTCTTATCCAATTCTCCGTCTCGATCGAAAAATCGAATGCGAATCGGGATGTAGTCCTCTTTTCGGACGTAGGCGACGACCTTTTCGTAGTCACTTTGCTCCGGTTGCGTTGGCGTTGCCTCCACGACGTACACATCGTATTCGCCGATCTGTTCATCGGGCAGCCGGCGATGATTGGCTTCGCGAAGATCCCTGCTCTCGAGATCAGCAAAGGTAAAATGGGTCCCGAGAAAGGAACTGCGCCGCTGCTCCCCCTCGACCCTCCGGGTGACCTCGAAGGCCGGAACGTACATCCACATATCGTCATCCCCATCGGTGTTTTCGTGGAATAAAAATGCCTGGCCCCGCACCTCGGCGGGAGCGGTCAGCCGCATGATGGTCCGGCTACGATCATCATCGCGGCGACTTCGAACATCGAGTCTTCGCTCCCTCTTTTCACCGCGGCGATCAAAGACGGTCAAACTCACCTGTGCCCGACCGGCCTCAAAGCCCAGAGCATTTCGCTCCACAGCGCGGTCCACGATCTCCTTTGCTCCTCGCTCTTGCCCGGAGTCTTGTTCACTCGCCGACTCCCGCTCTCCCACCTCGTCAGCGACGGCCACAGAGGTTCCAAGCAGAAGAAACGCCACGATAAAAATCGGCGTCCACAACTTTGATCGCAGTATCCACTCGCTCATCGCTGGTCTCTCCTCATCATCGATTCCATTGGAAGTTCATCGGAACAACTATCTCATCCCGCACCGGTCTTGGTCGTGTCCTCATCGGATTCGACGGCTGATTCTTGATAGGCCTTCAAAAACTCTTTTTCCAGCTCATCCTGCAAGTCATCGCGATCGAGTTTCTCCGCCAGTTCTTCGGGGCTGATCTCGACGATACGCTCCAGCATGTGGAGTCGATTGGACAGTCGGTCGATATGGCCCAAGAGATCGCGGACGATGCGCTGCAAGGGGTCCGGTAACCGATCGTGATCGAGGTCCGGATAGCCCACAGTCTTTCGCTGCTCCTTCGAGACCACCCGTCCGGGAATTCCCACCACCGTCCCGCAGCGCTCTACATCTTTGACGACTACCGAGCCACTGCCCACACGGGCTCCATCGCCGATCTCGACAGCGCCCAGGATGCAAGCATTGCTCCCGATGATAGCGCCCTTTCCGATGGTAGGGTGACGCTTGGTGCGCTGCAGGGTCGTTCCGCCCAGGACTACCCCTTTGTAGATCAGACAATCATCTCCGAT
>SKPJ01000502.1 GCA_007119595.1 Myxococcales bacterium | reverse complement strand
GTTCGGCGCTGGGCGCTGCACTCGAAATCGCTGAGCGCTGGACGCGAAATCACTGAGCGCTGGACGCTAAATCGCGGGGCGCGAAGTCGCTGAGCGCTGCACTCGAAATCGCTGAGCGCTGGACGCTGGACACGAAAGATGCCGCTAAACCTCGCTGATGACGCTGGAGATGGCGGCGTTGGGGAGCTCATTTCCACCGGCCGTGAAACATCTGAACCATCTACTCTCGGTGGCTGACAGAAAAAAGCTACCCACTTCGAAGATACTGATAGTGACGACTGCGGCCATCCTCAATGTCCCGAACCTACCACCACCGTTCGCACCATCCTCCGCGCCCTCAGCGTAGTTTAGCGGCATCTTTCGCGCTCCGGCGTTTAGCGCTCCACGTTCTGCGATCAGCGTTCTGCGCCTCCGCGTTCTGCGCCTCCGCGTTCTGCGCTTACCGTTCAGCGTTCCGAGCACTAGAAATTCAACGGGCCTGATGATCCCCAAAGGGAAACATCAGGCCCGTTGATTTCCTCGATATTCGAGGGGGTGTAAAAGAGGCGCCCTCGGAGAATTCGAAATTCGAATTCTCGTCGGAGCACCTCTTCTACGAGATTCAGCCGTTGGTTACGACGTCATCTCGAGTTCGGCGCGCCATCAAGGCGAAGCCGAGCAAGAGCATCACGGCGAATCCGACGGGAGAACCGGAACCGGTGGCGGCGCATCCGCAGCCACTTTCGATTTCGGGATCTTCACCGCCCTGCTGGCCGCTTTCAGTGCCGTCATCGGTACCGGACGGATCATCCGGACCCGTACCGTCATCTCCGCCAACTCCGACGTCGTCGCCGAGTTCTTCACCGACATCATCGCCGGTTTCACCATCGTCGTCGCCGTCGTCGCCGTCGTCGCCGTCATCGCCGTCGTCTCCATCGTCATCGGGATCTTCACCGGTGCAGACGGGGTCGTCTTCGCAATATGGGTCATCACAACCGACAAGACCGTTACCGGTGTTATCGACGCCGTCGTCACACGTCTCCTTGTAGGCGACGTACTCGCTGGCGTTCATATCGTGATAGACATCGAGACGTTCGAATTCGAAGTCCGGCATCTCAAAGGAGACGTGGACCGTGAATCCGTCCTCGCCAACTACGAAGTCAGCATCGTCGAGCATCAACCTGACCTGCTGATAATTCGCCGGGTTGGTGGCCCAGACGCTGAGCCGGTACATGAAGCTGTAGATGGTGTAGGGCGAGCTACTGAGTCGTATCTTACCCTTGCCGGTGAGGTAATCATCGCTGTCACCCTCCAGCTCACCGAGTTCGAGGCGATTGACCTCATACGGACTCTGAGGCTCTTCGACCATGACGTCGAAGGGGATCTCAAGCTGCACGGAGTCACCCGTCGACGCGGAGCTGGAATCGATGGTTACGCGCTCCGCAATACGTCCATCCTGTGCGTTATGCACGAGGGCTTTGGCACGGGCGTGAAGCACGTCGAGGTTGCCACTGAATTGGCTTCCATAGCCATAGACCAGGGTGTCCAAATTCGGTTCCGAACCGGTAAAGAGCAGTCCCGCCTCCGGGTCGCCCGTCATGTCTTCCGGATCGGTGGGATCGAGTGGATCGGTACCGTTGTCGACTTCTTCACCATCGAGGTAGCCGTCGTTGTCGGTATCCGGATCCAGCGGATGGGTGTGATGCTCCCAGATCTCCTCGTAATCGGTGAGACCGTCGTTGTCGCTGTCGCGCTCTTTGAGTGCATCTTCGAAGTAATCTTCGGGCGGATCGGGCTCACTTGGATCGAGCGGATCGTAACCGAAGAGGATTTCCACAATGTCCATGACACCATTGCCAGTGCTGTCTTGCTCCAGCAGGGCTTCCCAGGTGTAGTCTTCGGGGTTCGCCGGAGTACTTGCATCATCCGGGAAATAACCGAAGGCCGCCTCGATGAAGTCGGGAACACCGTTGCCGTTGGTGTCGATGGTGATGTAGGGCCAGTGGAAGATGGGATCGTCGGCATTATGGACATCGCTTCCATAGATGTAAATCTCCTCATAATCGGAGACTCCATTGCCGTTGGTATCCATGCCCAGAAGGGCCTCGTCGGAGTAATCCTCCGGATTCACCGGCTCGGAGGAATCCGTGGGGTCGTACCCATAGATCATTTCGATCAAGTCGGGGAGCCCGTTTCCGGTCGTATCTTGGTCCAAAAGTGCTTCGCGTGTGTAGTCATCGGGATCGGCATCCGGGTCTGGAAGGTCGGGGTGGGCGTCTTCTTTCCAGTCGGGAATTCCGCTGCCGTTGGTGTCTTCGGGGACGATGATATCCCACAGGTCGTCTCCGTCGTCATAAGGCTTGGGAGTCGAGACGTCACCGGTATCCGGGCAGTTGATGAACTCAATCTCCATATCGTCATCGGGTCCTGCCTCGTCGCCGGCGATACCAACGCGAAGGGCGCCGGAGCCACAGGTGACAAAGGGATTTGAATCGTAGACACCGGCGAGTCGCACACGGTTTTTGGAACATGCTCCATTTCTGCATTCGCCCCAGGAGCGCTGCACGACCTTGACGGTCGTAACCTCACCTGGACCGAGAGTGATTTCACGTTCGATATTGACCCCGTCGGCTGCTTTGGGGTTGTCGGGAAGGGGAATGCATCCCTGAACATCTTCGAGCTCATCGTAGAAATCGGCGGGAAAGATATCGCCATTCATCATGGTGACAGTGGCCGCTCCCGGAGCTGATCCGAGGTCGACACATTCACCATCGGCAAATCGTTGCACACCCGCATTTTCCAGGTGACAGGGGCTATCGTAGGTCGTCAGATCACAGCCGCAGACCGCTTGTTCCTCGACGTCGCTGCAGTCTTGTTTTTCATCCTCGTCCGGTTCTTCAATGTCCTCGGTGCACGTCTCGGCGAGCTGTTCCTCAAGGCTTTCCACCGGATCGGTAATGTGCGTTTCGGCGGAAGTACCGGAGGTGACCAATTCCAAAATTCCGTTAAACGGTACATCGAGGTGACTTCTGAGCTCGTATTCAAAGACGACCGCTTGACCACCGAGGGAGTTTACTACGCCTTCGCTGGCGAGCAATTCGAGCTCAATGGCGGATTTGTCATCCTCGTCGGGTTCGATGTCGGGAGCGGGAGTGGCGAGACAAACCTCTTCCGGATGGCAATCCACGCCAACTTCGATAAAGGGCTGTCCGAGCCACCACTCAAAATAACCGGTCAACGTCCAGGGCGGAATGATCTTGACGGTCACATCGCCGCCGATTTCACAATTACGCTCAGCACCCGGTTCGAATTCCATGCTCAGGTGAGAGTGATTGCCCTGATCGGCTCTGAGTGAGTGGTTGGTCCTCTGGATACCGTCGACGACCTCGGTCATCTGCGCTTCCTCGACCATCTCGGCATCTTGCTCGAGAGTCGCGCAGGAGCCGGTAAACTCATAGGTTGCCTGCATGCCGGCAACAGTGGAACCGAACTCGGTTTTCCATCCCTCAAATGTGTCGGGATCGTAGGGATTAAGAGCCGGTGGTGAGGGATTCCATACAAAGTCGGTATAGGGCTGAAATGGGGGATCGCCATCATAGTCCGGATCCTCAATCGGCATGCCATCTTCGTCGAGGATCAAAGTTTCGTTGGTGAAATTGAGCAAATCACTGCAAATCGCCGCATCGTCGTCTTTGGCTGCGGAGGCATCGACGACGAGGTTGGCGACAAAATCAGCAGATGGGGCGATATTTTCGTTGGTGACCCCACCTTGAGGTGACAACACGGCACAGTCTAGCGTTACTGCACAATCGGACGGGGGGGGCGGACTGCACGCCTCTGCCTCGTCTAACTGAGCAATCGTCAACGACGTGAACGCCGCTGCCGAACAGCCCAGCATTAGGAATATTTTTGTCAATCTCTTCATCTCTCTCCTCTCCAGTTGGTGGTTGAAATTACCGTTCACACTCAAATTATATTCAGCGTCGCCAATCCATTTGACCGGACTGTCGTGATGGTACCGAGACTTCTCGAGTCGAGATGGATGAAAAAGCTCAGTTCGTGGAACTTCTGAGCTGCCGGAATCACCAAAATACTTGTGTCCACTCCGTCAAAACTCGAGTTTGCGTAATGTTAACAGGGAATAAATCGGGGAACAAATAGCATGATCGGAATCTGGGGCCATAAATATGAGACCCCCCGTAACCTTTGGAAAACACTAGCAAATCCACTGTATACCCAATCGATCATAGTCGGCGATCGTCCACCGTTTCCGCGAAGCTTCAAAAATTGGAGACAAAAAGGAGTTCGGTGACGGCCGATTGCACGTGGCAGGCAGGAGAAATTCCGCGGGTCTGTGGAGCTTTTGGTAATGCGTCACCAATATGGCCTAAACCACGGCTTTCAGAAAGAATTTCAGAAGGAAAAAGGGCACTACTCGTTGCAAATACGGGATCAACGAATGGTGCCCTCAGGTCGCTGTTGGGTTATGGGTTCCCCCTCCGAGTCCTAAACACCTCATCACTTCACTAAAACACACGCCTCGCCGGTGCCGAATTTCAGTTCAATGACGAAGGCTTTAGTTCGTTCTCATCCGGAAATCCCGAATCTGAGCAGGGCCGAGATGAAATCTTCGAGATCGATATTCGGCGAAACCGCAGGCGTAGCCGGAGGCTACTCCAAGTGTTAAGCCGATATCGAGATCGT
>SKPJ01000178.1 GCA_007119595.1 Myxococcales bacterium | reverse complement strand
TCGAGTGTGCGTCGGACAAGGCGCGGCGACGAGGCGATGCGATGTAGCATCGTCGAGCGAGCCGCAACGCCGCTTCGACGTGCTCTCGGCGCGCAGACGCTTCACTCAACTTCTGCTCACGACGTAGTACTTATTACCTGTGCGAATACATCACAGGATGGCCTTCATAACCGACATACGGCTTTTTTTGGAGGGAGATGAAATGCACGTTTTTCCCTTGTGTGTAAGAAAGCTCTCGACGTTGGATCGTCGCCTCGTGGTGTTGGAGGTGTAGGATGAGATGAGGTGTATCCATGCTAATATGTAGAAAGGGCGTCTTTTTTAGGGGATATATCCAATTGGCTCGGCCCGGAACTGATTATTGCAACCGGTGGTAATGATGAGTGAACGAGACTATTTAAAGCCCCCTGAAGAGGTGAACCTGGATGACGAGGAGCGGGCGATTCAACGGGCAGGGACGATTGCCTTTGTCGCCAATGTGGTGGCCTTTGTGGGGGCGTATTACGGACTGAATTATGTCGTCGATTTTCCGACGGGATTGAGCGAGCGATTGGCGTTTGCGGCCATCGCCAGTGTATTTGTGCTGGTATGGGTGTTGATCGGGGTGATGATGGTCTCCACGGGGCGCCGGCAATCCGCCGAGGATATCGGTGGCTCGGCAGCCGGTCCGCCGAGTGACCAGCTCGCCATCAAGGCCGCGTTTTTGCAAAATACGCTGGAGCAGGCCGTTCTCAGTGTGGGTTTTTTCGCCGGTCTGGCCGCCCTAGCCGGTGGTCCGTGGTTGGCCTTGATCTGTGTAGCGGTTGTGTTTTTTGCGGTGGGACGAATCCTGTTTTATCGGGGCTACCCAGAGGGAGCAAAGGGGCGGGCGTTGGGGATGACCCTGACCATGCTGCCGACGATCTTGGGCTATCTCGTGGTGTTGGGACTTCTCGTGGCACATCTATTGGGATGAACCGGTTGTCTGTCTCGGCGGTGGGAGATTCCGGGGGCGTCGGGAAGAAGCCGGCGTCTCTGCTATGTTGAGACAGATGCATCGACGATGACAATACAAGCAGCATTGGATGCCGATGAGGTGGAGTTCCCGTAAATCGATCGGGCTAATAGTGCGATGGGTGGTCCTTTTTCTGATCTGCTTTCTGATCTGCGTTATGGGCTGTAGCACCACGACGGCCCCGGAGCCGGCGACCCGAGCAGAAACGCCCAGGCCACAGGTAGACCCCGTTGATCCGCTTGTCGCGTCGGCTGCTCTGATGCTTCGAGTTCAACTCGATGATCCGGCTTATGTCGAGGAGTCATTGGCCGCCACACAGGGCGTGATACGCCAATTGTTGGCCGGGATACACGGCGATGATGATCGGGTGGCACAAAGGATGCTCGATGTCCTGGCGGGGACGCTAATCGATGGTACAGCGCCGACGGAATTGGATAGGGATTCGGCGGCCTATCTGGCTTTGACACCGCTCGGAAGCTCCGAGTTTATGGACCATATATCCCAGTCGCCGATCGTACCGCTGGAGTGGTATCCACAGTGGTTTCATGTCCGTCTGGTGCTACCGGCAGGCGAGGGAGGAGCCGATGCATTGCAGCGTCAACTGCAATGGAAGTTATCTCGGGAACAGGGGGTTGCCTGGCAGTCGCAGATCAGCGGCGACCGGGTGGTGATTGATTTTGGAGTGCCACTTCATCCCGACTTGCAGGGCGACGACGCCACCGCCTTTTTTCATCTCCTCAATGCGCCCGGTCAACAGTCGGGGCGGAGCAATTCGGCGGCGCGAAGCCAATTCGCCCGCTCAGAGGCCCCGCTTTCACTCCACATTGATTACCGCCGCATCGGGCAGTTGATGGCGATTCACCAGGCGGCCACGGCATTCGATAGATATGTCGCATCGGTCGGCGAGAATAGAGCAACTACGTCCCATCTGATGCATTTCTGGGCTCAGAGCAATCACCGAGCGGCCGATGTGTTTCACGAGTTCCACCAGATACAATCGGTGTATGCAGACGCTACCGTAGAACTTCATCTCGATGATGGGCCCGAAACGGTATCGGCGGTGACAACCCGATCGCGATGGGGCAAAGCAGATGATGAGAATCCAGCCCCGGACGACACGATATGTGAACCATTGGCTCTCAAAGAGGCGCAACAACAGCCCCTGGAGTCGGTCGGCGTGCTGCTTCAGGATTCCTGTGGATTCGCCCAATTACTGGCCGCTCTCTTTGATCGCGGTGGAGACGTATTACAGCGGCGAGTATCCGCCGGTGGGACCTATGAAGTACTCCAATCCAAGGCGGAGGATCTCGACGGGGAAGTGCTCGTCGAGGGGCATCGGTCGTTGCCGGAGGTTGCCGTGGAGTTGGACCGGCTACCGTCGTGCGCATTCGACGTGCGGCTTTTTGCCACTCAAAGTCTGGGGCAATTGCAGCGCATTACCCCCCGTGAGGGGCGTGGAATATTGGATCGGCGAATTCTCTCCGTATTGGAACAAGCCCGTCGGTGTGAGAGGCATCACCCTCAATTGCCACAGCTCTCCGTCGTGGTGAGCCGCCATCTGTGGTATCTGGGCCTGCAGGCCGAGCGCCGTGGACGATTGGAAGGAGCGGTGACTCTCTACGGAGAATCCTGTTCGATGGGCGAACGCCTGGCCTGTGAGTATTCCGCGCGGCTGCAGCGAGCAGCCACGGCCGATCTGCCCGATGGGGGCGCTGCTCTCGATGCACAGCGTCCCTCCACGACATTTGGCGATGTGGTCCACACCTACATCACCATCGATGAGAACCAGCGACTATATGTCGGCGATCGCTTGATTGGGCGCGCCGGGGAACTGGCGGACTCAGCACACCAGCAGCTCTTCGTCGATCGGCTTCAAAACCTTTCGATGCGCACCCCATTGGCACTCGCCAGTGCCGATGATGAGCTAAGAGACCAGGCCGTATCCACCGTTGGATTGGTTGCACCGGGCGGAATGGACGCCGCGACGGTCCTGCGGCTATGGACTCCAAGAGGCGGGGCATCGCCACAGTTTATTCGACCGTTGGTGACGTCGGAATCCATGGCTGAACAGCGGCTTGCGTGGTCTACATTGAAGGTCGATTCGACGTGGCCACCGCCGTTTGCATCCGTGGCCTCCGACCCACCAAAGATCGGCGTACACCTCCGGAGTGACGGTATTCAGATCGTTGAAGATAGCGTGGCGCTTAAACCCATCGACGGTTGCCGGACGGCGGGACCCACCATCTGCGTTGGGGAAGGAGAGGATAGGCGAGAAATCTTCGAGCGACTCCTGTCGGTCATGCCCACCGTCGCGACCTGGCGCGCCGGTCGCGGAGAAGTGGCGGTGGTGGTGGAGACCGGGGAGACCGAACTGATGTGGGAGCAGTTGGTGATGTTGAGCATCTTGCTGCAAAACCCGAATCACCCCCTATGGGCTGGCCCCCAACCGACACGCCTGCTGTGGTTTAGAAGTCGGATTGGTGCGCCCTATCCTTATGTCACTATAGCCCTGGATATAGAGCGCGATTGATCGGTCCGATCTCGCCCCGGTGGGCGGTAGGACCTTTCGCAAGCCCCACCAGGTGTGGTTTGTGCAATCCTGGCCGGTGTGGTGTGCGGTCGTCCGACGGGCCCGGCAGGAGTTTTTTCGAATGCGCAATGACCGAGGGCTTCAAGCGTTCGCTGAACGCCTTCGACCAGCGGCGACAATCGCCAGTAGGGCAAGCGCGATGAAAAGCCAGGTCATGTCCCCCGGAGTGCGCATGCTCATGCAACTCGATGAACAACCCTCTGCGGTGCCCGACTCCTCACCGTATTGCTCCTCCTCGGACAAGTCGTCGTCAACCGGCTGGTCACCGTAGATGGCAAAGGGCTGCGTCTGTACGCCGATCAACCCTGGAGCGCTAAATTCGAGGACGTAGTCGTCGCCGGGCAGATCGATGGATAGGTCGTCAAAGGCCACCACCCCTTCTTCGGCGGTCACCGTCAGCGTACCGGAAAGCGTAGCGTCGGGGTCTCCGCTTTCCGGCTTGAGCGAGGCGCTGACTTCCGTGGTGTCATCGAAGAAGACGGGCAATTCGTTGGCGTCGACGATCATGAGGACCATCGGCGCGTCGGCGTCGACGATCATATTGACCGTCGACTCCTGATGTTGATTGAGCGGCACCGTTTCGGAGACGAGCTCCAATGCCACGCCATCACCGACCACATCAAAGGGCTCGGTGGTATCCTCGCTCAGGTCGTCGGCGACAAACTGGAGGGTGGCGTCGAGTTGTGGAGTATCGACGCGGAGATCTTCGAAGGTGACTCGTCCCTCTTCGGCCTGAACGCCCTCGGCGTCGCCGCCTGACAACGAGCCTATGCCCTGAAGCTGTGGGTTGACGACGGTCTCGTTATCGCCGGCGACGCGGGTGCCCATGACGTCCTGGACTTCGACGACGAGTGGCGGGCCGATGGCCAGCTCCTTGCCGGCCAAAGATGGCTGCTCAGTCACCGTGAGCTGGGCGGGCGTACTGGCGACGCCGAATGAATCGGACTGGACGTCGGATAATAAGAATGCGGAAGGGGGGAGTCGAACCCCCACGGGCGTATAAAGCCCACTAGATCCTTAGTCTAGCGCGTCTACCAATTCCGCCACTTCCGCTAAGGCGTGCGCGGGCGGCTGTATCCCAGCCGCCGCGAGGACTGTGGTGTATAGGTACAACCTGAAACTCTGTCAACGAAAATCATCGAGAGAAACGGGTTATTCCGGGTGTTATTCCGGGCCATTTATTGCCTGGGCGGGTGGACCATCTGTTGTTCTCGGTGGATCGAGGCGCTACCCTCTAGTGGCATCGAGCAGAATCCCCTCCGCTGGACTCCTATTTTGGAGCCGTTTCGTGATGACTCGATTCACCTCCCTACTCGCCGCCATGACTCTGTGTCTGACCACCGCCGTTGCCTGCTCGTCGGATGATGACGAGACCGTCGATCCAGACGCCGGGGTCGAAGATGTGGGCAATGATATCGAAGAAGAGGGGGATGTCGATGAAATATCCGATGTGGCAGACCCCGACGATGCCGACGGCGAACCCGACGCAAACCAACACCAAGAAGACGCCTCCCCGGACGTCACCCCCGATGAGGGATGCCAAATTCAAGGCGATTGCGCTGACGACGAGTACTGTCACGAACAGGAGTGCCACGAGGCACCGGAGTGTTCGTCCGTCACATCCTGGCTACCCTGCGTGTCGGCCTTCGAAGATATCGACGACGATCTGGCACGCCGGGCCCATTGCGGCGGGTCACATTGTCGGATTTCCTGCCTCACAGACCAGGAATGCGCCGACGGCCATGTGTGCACCGACGACGGAAAATGCCGCGAGTTCACCGGCGATTTGACGGGTGAACACCCCGGCGGCGATCAATCGGCGCCACTACAGGCGGGATTTAGCAATGTGTTGATGCATTTTCCGATCGGCCTGTCCCTCGGAGGTTACGGCTCTCGGGCGGCCATCAATGACGGTCGCTACGTCGACGCCCTGGCGGCGAGTCACGGTAAGATGCACGGACTCCACGCCGGCGGCGTAGCCCTCGACGATGGGCAGCGGCAACTGTTATTTTTGCGGGCACCGATCATCTTTCCGTCGATGGCGGTCCACGAAGCGGTCTCCCGCAACCTCCAGCAAGAAACTGGGCACGACTGGCGCTCCAGTCTCGTCATCTCCGGCTCTCATACCCACTCCGGACCGGCCCGCTTTTGGCAACTGCCGGATCCCAACGACATCCTCGGCGACGGAATGGGGCTGTTCGGAATCGACGAGTATCACGAGGAGTCCTATCGATGGCTCGTCGAGTCATTGACGGAAGCCGCCATGGAAGCCCTCGATGATCTGGCGCCTGCCAAGATGGGCTGGGAGGTCGTCGAATCCTTCGATGTCGACGACGTCATCTCCAGCGATCGCCGAGGTGAAACCCCGCCCTTTGACGACAACCGCGTGCTCTTGATGCGAATCGACGATCCCGACGACAATCCACGGGGCGTCCTGGTCAGTTTCGGTACCCACGGCACCGTCCACAGCGGCTCCTACGCCAACAACGACGTCATGGTGGGAATCGAAAAACAACTGGAATACACCCTGGGCGACCGCTACGCGCGCCACGTGCCGGTGTATTATTTCAACCAAAACGGTGGATCTATGTCGCCCCGCGGTCGTAGCAATGGCCACCGCCATACCCAGCGTTTTGAAAACCTGGGGGTCCACCTGGTTGACCGCACCTTCGATGCCATCACGTCCATGGAGACCACCGAGCAGTGGTCGTTCTCCGGCCACACCCACCGCTTTTCCATCGTCCATGAGCACCTCGATTATGGGGAACGCGAATTCGACGACTACCCATTCGGCGCGCTGATGTGTGGATCGGAGACGAGCGAGGATTTCGCTGATCACTCCGACCCGAATGACTACGGATGTGCCATCGGCCTCCATCACATGCTCGCCCATCGCCCGGCGACCATCTTGGCGAAGAGCCAGATCAGCGCCTTTGAACTCAACGATCTGACGCTGGTCACCATGCCGGGAGAATTAACGATGCCTCTGGGATGGCAGGTCCAGCGCGAGTTGCGCGACAGCTTTGATATCGATCCCTTCAACTCCTTTACCTGGGGTTACGCGCAGGACCATCTACTCTATCTTCTTCCCACCAATCTACGCGGGGAGTTGCCTCCCTTTCCGGGGATCTCCACCCCTAAGGCTCCCGACGAATATCCGAATTACGCCTTCTCCTATCTTCAGGGCGGATATGAAACCCAGATGAGCCCCTGGGGCCACAATCTCGGCGACTTTCTGGTCGATCGCGCCGTGGAGGCCGTGGGTTTGATGAAGGGAGAAATCGACGCCCCCGCCCATCCCGCACCCTATCCCGATCAGTTCTCCTCTCGCGGTCACGAGCCCTTTGCGGTGGATGCAACCGACTCCGCTGAGGTGGGCACCATCGTGGAACAGCCTCCAGCGGTGGTGGAGCGACGCCAATTCGTGGAGTTCGCCTGGCTCGGCGGAGACCCCGGCGCCGAGATGCCCCAGGCTCCCCGTGCCACCCTCCAGAGGCTCGAGGAAGGTGAGTTTCAAACGGTCCAACTGGACAACTATCTGCCCTATGACAACCGCGAGTTCGTCATGCTCACCCGCCTTCGAGAAGGCGATGGTGACGATCAATACGAGTGGGTCATCTACTGGGAGGAATTGGTGGATTTCCCCACCGGAAGTTATCGCTTCCGCATTGATGGCCACCACCTCGACGCCGACATCGACGAGCGCGTCCCGTACGAGGCCGTCACCGAATCCTTTGAGTTGGTGCCATCGACAGAGCTGATGATCGGTGAGCTGGCGGTGGCCGATGAAAATACGATCGCATTTCGTCTGGATTATCCGGCCGCTGAGGAATTGAGGGTCGAGGAGGTATCTGGAGATCGAGGAGCGGTAACCGGCTCGTATCGGATGCATCATCGCGATGTCGCAACGGGCCAGCCCATCTTCGTCGACGCCGACCAGATCGATTCGGTGGACGTCACCATCACCGATCAGCCGCCGGGATCACAGATCGGTGTCCAGGACTTTAGTGCGACCACCGGGCCCGAAAACGGCACACCAGTCACACGGGTTCAGATCGATCTCAATGGCCAGCTTCAGCCGGGCCAGCAGTTGGGAGTCGAGATTGAAGCCGGCGACACCCTCGGAAATCAGGCTTCTACGTCGGCGACACTGGAGTTCCATCCATGAGATTGACCGTCTCGAAAAATACAATGCTTCTAATCGTCACCGCCGGAGTGACCATCCTCCTCGCTGGCTGCGATGGATGTGATGTAACGGGCTCGGCGACGTCTGCTCCGCCGACTCCCGACGAATTCGCCGGAGATTGGGTCGTCGAATCCTACGCCGCCGACGACACCGGTTGTGAACCGACCGGTGGAAGCCCTCCTTTTGCACATCTGAAAATCTCGGCGGTCATCGAAGTCGACGACGGGGGACCGCCAAGGCTGGATCTGCTGCCATGCGTAAGCGCCGATGCCTGCGCCGGGGTGGTGGCCCCGGAAAACGAGCTTCCCTGGAACTCAGAGCATCTGCGAGCAGAAGCAGTCCACCATACGGCGAGCCTGACCCAGACGGATCCACTTCAAACCCAATGCCGCCTTTCGACGGTTCGTACTCTACTTCTTCCCGACGATTCCACTCTGGAATTGGTCCGCAGTCATTACGACCTCGATCTTCCCATCGAGGGCGACGAAGCGTGCAACACGGATCTGGCGGCCCAATACCACGCTCAGATGGAGTGCACACAGAGCGAGCGCTTCGAATTTCGAAGAGCTGAGCCCGGCGACGATCCGGCCCCGACTTCCTGAGCGCATCGACACACGAACAACCCCCGCTGCACCAACGGCACAGCGGGGGAATGTGCTTCGGATCGAGATCGAGCGTTCGTGGTAACGATCGACCCCTTCCGGTGTCAGTGCTTTAGACACATTGACCGTCTTCACAGGTCTCCCCGCTGGGACAATCACAGTCGTCATCACACTGAACTTCGTCGGCCCCTGCGTCCGGTGTCTCGCACAGGCCTATTTCCTCATCACAGACATCGCCTTCGCCGCATTGCTGATTGCAATCACAGGGGGTCTCACAGACGCCCTGTTCATTGCATAATTCGTCGGAAGCACATTCGGCCGACGAACGGCATTCAACATCGGGGTCGACGGTACAGAATCCAAATTCGGAGCATATAAAGCCATGGGCGCAGTTATCATCGCGGTCACAGGCCTGCTCACATGAAGCCTCCACACAGATCTCACCGGCGGAGCAGTCGGAGGTAAGATTGCACTCGATAAACTCGCAGATACCCTGACGGCAGCGCTCGCTATTGCCGCAATCGGTGTGGTCATCGCAGGTGGCGGTGCAGGCGCCATCGACACAGCGCTGATCGGAGGGACAATCGGCGTTGAACACACAGCTCTGGGGTTCACTGCTGCACTCGCCGGCGGCACAGCACTCCCCGTCGATACACAATTCGTCGTCTCCACAATCGGATCCCGCAAGGCATGGCGCGTCGTCGGCGGCGATGCATTCGAAGACATGGCACACCTCGTCGTCTCCACAATCGGAGTCCCCCGTACACTGCGCGCCCGGCGGAGGCTGACAACGGTTGTCGATGCAGCTTTCACCGAGTGCACACTCACCGGCGGATACACATTCGAGATCATCACTTGCTGCGCACAGGTGCTCATTGTCGGCATCGATCATGGGGACACACTGATCGGATTCACCGGGAGCATCGGAGATCTCCATACAGGAAAAATCGCTCGGACAATCCTGATCGTTGTCGCAAGCACGCCCGCAGATGGTCTCGGCCGGCCTGTCGGAGTCGTCATCAAAGATGCCCAGACAAAGCGCTCCCTCATCGATGCAATCCCGGTCACTCTCACAGCTCTGACACAATCCGGCGCTTCCTCGTTGATCCGTGTCTGCCGCAGTGCATTTCCCATTGGTACAGATCCGCCCCTGGCTACAGTCGTAGTCGCTATAACAGACCTCGGGCTCACCGAACGCATCTGCAGAATCGGGGTCCGAGGCATTGATATCACAGGTGATGGCGCAGGTTTCTCGCCGTACGCAACTATCGGTGTCTTCGTAGCAACCGTGGGAATCGCAATAGGTATTGCAGGTCTCGTATTCGTAGCAGTCCGTATAACACTCCCCCCCGTCATGATCGCCGTGGTGTCCGTTTTCGTTGTCACCGTTGCCATCGACGACCAGACATCCCGCCGCCACCAGGAGTATGGCGCACCATCCCAGCAATACCCCCGTGCTCCCTACCCTCCATCTCGTCGGCTCTCTCATCTTCCTCTCTCCCAGCAGTTCAGGTTTGTGCGCCTGTGTCACACTTGGTGACTTGGTGACTGTTCGACACTGGATTCGACGCCATGGCGTCACAATTTATTCAACCTAGTGATGCCCGACAGAAGTCTTAAACCATTCTTCGCCGGTCCTGAACGACGATCTCTTTGCCGTCTGTGTTTGACGATACACATCCATCGCCTCACTTCGACGGCTTCGACCTCGTCACCGGGTCCTCGCCGAATAAGGCTCAGGACTTCCGCCGAACACCACTAGCGTCATGCAGCCGTCGAACAAACCCGGGAGGCCCCCAAAGCGTCATCAAAACTCCGTATGGGCCGATCGTACTGCTCCATTGAGCACCGGAATCAACCCGGGCCGCCGGAGCCTTTGACGACCCTTGCGCCTTGCGCTAGTCTCCCGCAATCTGGGCACCGTGTTTGGGCCCGTCCACCGCAGTCGATTCCGTGTAGGATCGAATCGACTCAATCCGTGAATGCGGTCCGCTGTCTTGAACGGCGGCTGACAATCAAGAATACCGACGGTTTCGATATGAATGCATCTGGAAAATACTCCGCGCACCTACTACGTCGAATCACACCGATTTTTGTTCTCTGCTTTGCGCTGAGTGGCTGCGGCGAGGAGGGAATCGGCGGCGACGACCCCGGCGAACTCGAGATCCATCCGGCGGCGGTGACGTTCTCGGATGTCAACGTCGGCAGTTCGGCCATCGATACGATCACCCTGACCAATACCGGAGAAAGTGATATCACGCTGTCGGAACTGTCCCTTGGAGAGGACAGCTCTCGACCGGGCACCCATGAAGTTTTCGAATTACTCAATCCCTGGGATGACCGGTTGAGCCTGGATCCCGACGAGTTTTATACCCTGGAAATTGAGTATGCTCCGGTGGCCGCCGAAGAACACGATGCCCTGTTGAGCTTTCGGACCAATATCTCGGAGATGACCGAGGTCGATATTGAAGTCTCGGCACCGACGCCGGCTCCGGAGCTTCTCGCGGAGGAAACGGTGGTATTCGATCGCACACCGGTGGGCAGTCAGGAGTGGCGCCTGACGGAGATCCAGAATATCGGCTACTCGGACCTGGAGATCGAAGATATCTTCCTGTCCGGTGGAGACGAAAACCACTTCGATATTTCCTTTCCCGCAGATATCTCGGAGGCAGACGCCTCCGAGGTAAGCGACGGCTCGGTGGTCGCTCCCGAATCGTATGACACGGACACTCACCAGGAGGTCGTGGCTGCCGACGAATCGATGTGGGTTCGCGTCCACTTCGAAGCACCGGACGACGATTTCAAATGGACCGAACTCATCATCGAGACCAATGTGCCGCAGCATCGCGTCGCTGTCAGCGCCAATAGTGATGCCGCCTGTCTGGAGTACGTCGGTGACTATATCGACTTCGGGCGAGCCTCCATCAATAATACGAGTCAACAAACGGTGACCCTCCAAAACTGCAGCGGTCTTTCGGAGACGGTGATCACCGATATGGCCATCGGCTATCTCGACGAGGAAGGAGAGTTTGAAGAAGACGAAGACGTTCGTTTTGCGATCAACGAAGACACATTGCCTCCGGAGTTCGCCGACGGCGGCGTCGAACCTCTGGAACCGGACGGGAATATGAGTTTTTTGATGACCTATACCCCGTTGGATGCGGTGGATGACGAGGCGGTGCTGAGCGTCAGCAGCACCGACGACGCCTCTCCCCTGCTGGTGGACATCGTCGGTAACGGCGTCGATCTGGAGTGCCCGATCGCCAAGGCGGAAGCGAGAATTGCAGAAACCGGAATGTGGGATGAACATTCAGTCTTCGGCGTTCCCCTCGACGAGATCGAATTCGACGGCCGGCAATCCTATGACCCCGACGAGCCCGACGTCGAAGTCGTCTACGAGTGGTCGCTTACCGATCAACCATTGAATTCTACGGCCCAACTGCAAAATCCGGAGTCCGCCCAGCCCTCGTTGACCGCTGACATCGCCGGTCGCTACGTGGTGGAATTGGTGGTCTACGATGGAGCGGGACTCGCGACCTGCGATCCGGCTCAGATCATCATTGAAATTGAGCCTCAGGCGGCGATCCACGTCGAATTGACGTGGGAGGTCCCGGCCGCCCAAGACGGCACGGGCGTCGATCTTGATCTGCACTACTTGCACCCCAACGGCAACTGGAGTGAGGAACCGTGGGGCGTTTACTGGGCCAACCCCAACCCCACCACCGAGTGGAACGACGGCAGCGAGATCAGTCTCGATATCGACGATCGCACCGGCCAAGAGCCGGAAAATATCAACCACGACCGACCGGATGCCAACTACGACTACTCCGTGGGGGTCTACTATTTCAGTGACCAACCGGGATATGGTGCAACGGACGCCCGGGTACGGATCTTCTTCCACGACGCGCTGATCCTGGAAAAACAACAACGCCTCCATACCGCCGGAGGTGGAGCGGGACCGGAGGCGACCACCGGTGATTTTTGGTATGTCGCCGACATCGGTGTCAGTCCTCCCAACACTCCCGATATCAATGAGTTACAGATCATCGACGAGCTTTTGGAGGATGCCGGCTTTCCAGGCAACTAATGCACTTTTCTGTGTTGCACCGTTGAGAAAATGCACCAACGAGACCCCCTGTTCTGAGCAGGCTTCAATCGGACAAGCTCACTGCATTTGAGCGCTTGTTGGCGGGGGTTTCGGTTCGTAATTGACGCGTCATGAGCCGATCTCTATACTTTCGGAACTGTTTTCAGGCGCTGGTGAGCAGTCGTCGAATCTACCGGCTCGGCGAGCGTTTGGAGCGGCTTGATCCATTCATGGTTTCGCAACTTTGCCAGGCCATCAACGAAGAAGGATGATCGACGATGAAGAGCTTCCCCTCCTTTCGATTTTTTATTAGAAAATGTTTCCTCGTGCTGGCTTTTGCCAGTCTCGCCGGGTTTGTTGTGATGGCCTGTGGGAAAGACGAGGGCGGCGAAAACGCCGCCGCCGACAACGGAGGAGGAGGCGGCGGAAATGGCGGAGGTGGAATCATCACCGGCGATGCACCGCGATTTAGCGCCGCCCCGGCGTCGATCGGCTTCTCACAGCTTAGCGTCGGCGAAAACGACGTTCGCAGCGTGTGGGTCGAAAATACGGGCACTGGCAGTCTGCGGCTGACGAATATCGAATTGATCAACGAAGTAGGGGACTCGCTGAGCAAATCGGGCGACTGGCCCGATGAGGTGACGCTGGAGGAACATGAGGAACATGAATTTCAGGTCAAATACGAGCCCACCGACGAGCAAGAGCATGCCGGATTGATTCGTATGTCGACCAACGATCCCAACACCGACCCCGCCGAAATCGAGATCGAAACCGCCGGCTTCGGCGCCGAAATCTTCGTCAATCCCTCCCATGTCGACTTTCCCCAGACCCCGCCGGGCTATCGAGAATGGGAACCCGTCGAAATTCGAAATATCGGTGCCGGCACCCTGGAATTGGGCGACATCTTCGTCACCTCCGGCGACGAGCACTTCGAGATCGCATTTATGTCCGGGGGATTCGAGGACGGAAGTTATCCCCCTGTTGAAGAAGATTCGGACACCCCGCCGATGACGCACCTCGAAAGCGATGAAGACCGGGTTTATATGCGGGTGTGGTTTGAACCCGATGACGAAGATCCAAAAGAAGGTTCAGTACTGATCGAAAACAACGCGGGCGATTATACCCTCGATTTGAGTGGCAACAGCGGTGAGCCCTGCCTGGAGGTCGTCGGCGACGGCGAGATTGCCTTTGGACCGTCGGCCATCGACAACACCACCCATCACACAGCGACCCTGCGCAATTGTTCTCCGCAAGCGGATTTGGAATTGGAAGGCGTAAGCATCTCGGAGGACGCAGGAGGCGTCTTCTCCATCCAAGAAGGCGGTGAGCCGGGAACATTGCCCGACGAGACCTACATCCTGACCCCCGGCGACGTCACCACTACCGTCATCGCCTATAGTCCAATCGATGAAGCGGAGGACGAGGGCGAGTTGCTCATCGAAAGCAACGATACCAGAAATCCAAATTTGCGGATTCCGATCACCGGAAATGGTGTCGATGCCGAATGTCCCGTGGCGGTGGCCGCCGGAAGTGTCGGTGGAGCGGCGGCACCGGATACCACGGTGATCGCCACCAACCAGGATGTCGTCCACCTCACCAGCGCGGGATCCGAGGATCCCGATGGTACCGATCTTTCCTACGAATGGTCGGTGATCACCCGCCCCGACGGGTCGATGTCTGAAATTCAGCCCTCGCCCTTTGAGCCGGAGCCGCAATTCGAGGTCGATATTGTTGGTGATTTCAAGATCGAATTGACGGTCTATGACGAGACGGGGCTGCGCAACTGCGAGCCCGCAATCGTCGATATTCTCGCCGCCCCCACCGAAGATATTCATATTCAACTGACCTGGAGTGCCCCGGAGGTTGACTCTACCTACGGCGGACCCAATAGCGATATGGGTATTGGTACCGACCTCGACGTCCACTATCTGAGCCCCGCCGTCAACGACAATTGGGGAAGTTCCGATACGATCTACTACTGGTACCCCGAGCAAGATTGGGGTGAATACGGTTACGCAGTTCTGGACATCGACGACCTCTACGGCGAAAATCCGGAGAATATCAACCACACCGATCCGGCACTCGGGGAGCGATATCGGCTCGGGGTTCATTACTTCGATGACAAAAACCACGGACCGGCCGATGCCCGAGTGCGCGTGTACTTCGATGATTATCTCCACGACCAGTACGAAAAGCGTCTCAACGGCACCGGCGACTTTTGGTACCTCGGCAATATCGAGTGGGCCGAAACACCCTATGTGGATTTCCAGGACGTGCTGACCCCCAATCACAGTCTTCCTTCAGCATCGCCATAAGGCCCGTAGTTGGTTGCATTGAGCCCGTCGTTTACCATCCTCTGAGGTGGTAAATGACGGGCTTTTTAATTTTTTCTACTCTCAAGGATTGATCATGAACGGCGACGAAGTACTCATCCGTCAGCGTATCGGCATGGAGCAAGCCCACTATGCGGGGAATCTGGTCGACGGCGCTTATATTTTGCAATTATTTGGTGACGTGGCGACGGAATTGTTGATCCGGCACGATGGCGATGAGGGTCTGTTTCGAGCCTACGACTCCGTGGAGTTTCTGGCCCCCGTCAACGCCGGTGACTACATCGAAGCCACGGGGACGATCACCGAGGTGGGCAATACGAGCCGTAAAATGTCCTTTGAGGCCCACAAGGTCATTCGGCTGGTCGGTGACCCGGATCAACCCTCGCGGGCAGAGGTGTTGGACGAGCCCATCGCCGTCTGTCGCGCCAGTGGAACCTGTGTGGTTTTGCATTGAAACGACCTGTATCTGACGTTTATCTACTCTACGCGTTGCGTATTGGGTCCATCACAAGTTCGACCCATTGCCCGCAGCGATCGGGGACGAGCTTTCGGAAGCCGAAGAAGCTTCGGGTCGGCCAATGAATCGTGCCTCGAATTCTCGTCTTCTCTCATCTACTTCCCTCTTCTGCCATCTCCAATGCCATGACTGAACCGACTGCTCCCCTGATCATTACGGCCGCCATCGTCGGCGCCGAGACCATGCGGGAACAGACCCCGCATGTTCCATACACTCCGCAAGAAATCGCCGACGAGGCTCTTCGCTGCGCCGACGCTGGTGCCGCAATGGTCCATATCCACGGTCGTCGAGACGACGGCACACCGACTCAGGATCGCGAGACCTTCGCCGCGATCTTCGATGCCATCCGCCAGCGCACAGATATATTGGTGCAATTTTCCACCGGTGGAGCGGTGGGAATGGACGTGGAGCAGCGCATCGAAGCCCTCTCGCTGCGACCACATATGGCTACCTTGACGACGGGAACGGTCAATTTCGGCGACGAAGTCTTCATGAACTCTCTGCCGACGATTCGGACCATCGCCAAACGGCTACAAAAATTCGGTATTCGTCCCGAGATCGAGGTCTTTGATACGGGGATGATCGACACCGCGTTGCGATTATGCGACGAAGGGCTTTTGGAAAGCCCGCTTCATTTTGATTTCGTGCTCGGCGTTCCAGGGGCGATGGGAGCGTCGCAGCGAAATCTCGAATTTCTAGTGAACTCGATCCCCGAGAACTGTACCTGGTCGGTGGCCGGAATGGGACGTCACGAACTTCCCCTGGCGCGCTTTGCTGTGGAGCACGGAGGCCATGTGCGGGTGGGACTGGAAGACAATATCTACTTGAAGAAAGGTCGATTGGCCCGTGGCTCCTTTGAATTGGTCGAAAAAGTGGTGGAATATGCACGGCGACGAAAGCGCCCTCTAGCTTCCGTCGCACAGGCTCGGGAGCTGCTTCGGATCGACGGGGCCACGGAAACTGCAAAGACAATTGGCTGACGCGGCTATTATGCCCGCTGGTGGCGGTTTTCAGTGAATTTGCGCCTTCCAAAGCAATACGAAATCGGTCGAATCCGTCGTCGGTTTTGGGGCAAACTCCAACGACGATCCTGACCGTGATGGGCCACCTTTTCGGAAAACCGAGTCACCTCGGTGATGATCCTAAAAACTGAGCGGCCTAAAATTGCTATAAACCGCATAAATAAGGGTTGACATCGGATCAGGGCGTTTTTATGCTCGCGTCGATTCATAGATGAAGTTCATTGCCTGAGACTTTCGATTTCCCTGTGCCGCCATGCGGGGATCGTCTCATAGAGTGCGTTCGAACTGATATCGTTGCTTCGTTCACCTAGTTTTTGTTTTTTTTTGAGAGGAATACCATGACGAAATCGGAATTGATTGATGCAGTAAACGCCACCGCCGCTGACCAGGGCATTGACCTTACCAAAAAAGATACGCGCGCCCTGATTGATATTTTATTCGAGACGGTTTCGGGTTCGATCAAAGAGGAAGAGCGGTTTTCCTACCCCAATTTCGGAACCTTCAAGGTCAAATTCCGCAAGGCCCGCGACGGCCGCAACCCGCGGACCGGTGAGAAGATCCGGATTCCCTCCTCGTACTCGGTCGGCTTCAAGCCGTCTCCGCATCTCAAAGAGCTGGTCAACGAGTGAGAGTAGCGTGGACTGAAAGTCAGGACTGAGTGTGTTTGGTCCTGTTGCCGGCGTGGGTATTCCCACGCCGGTTTTTTTTTGAAACTGTCCCCTTTTCTGCAGCATCACTACCAGCGTGCCCTGGCCAGGGTTCAGGTCCCGAGGGCCAATAGAGCACCGACCCATAGGAGGCCAACGGCCAGAATCCACCAGTCGCGCAACATCGACTCCGTGGGGCTCACGGGCGTCGTTTGTTTGGCGATCTGAAAAAATCGCCCCAAACCGACAACCACCAAGGGAATGGTTACCGGAAGCAGTGGACTGGAAAAGGGTGTGTATTGAGTGCGCAGCGGCTGATCGGGAAGCGACGCGGTCAGCACGTAGATGGTATAAGCCGCTACGGTCAAAGAGCCGACGACGAATAGCCCCACGTCGAGATGTTCGACGCGAACGCTATCCCAGCCATCACGTGTTCCCTCGACATCGCCTTCTGCACACATCGCCACTTCGTGGCGCCGCTTTCCCAGGGCCAAGAAACAGGCAAGCAAAAAGGTGCACAATACGAGCCACTCCGATAAAAAGACCCCAATCGCCAGGCTGCCGGCCAATACGCGCAACACAAAGCCCGTCGCGATGACACCTACATCGACGAATGCCAAGTCCTTGAGGACCTTGGAATAGGCGATATTGATGACCAAATACAGTGATACGACGGCCAAAAAGCCCACATCCAGAACAAAGGCTGCGCCGAGGGTGCAAATTCCAATGGACCAGGCAGCGACTTTTGCGCTGCGTACCGAGAGCTGTCCGGAGGCGATGGGCCGATGACGTTTGGTGGGATGACGCCGGTCGCGTTCGCGATCGGCGATATCGTTGACGAGATAGACCGTCCCGGCCATCAGGGAAAAAAGTACGGCAGCGCTGACTCCCCGCATCAATGGTTCCCAGTGCCAGAAGGCCTGTGAGAAGAAGAGCGGTGCCAACACAAATAGATTCTTGACCCACTGATGGGGCCGCATAGTGCGCAATATCCCGGTCAGCGTAGCAAAGCTCGAAGTATCGTTGTTCTGACCTGCCATCGAGGACTCAACTGGAAATGAACGGTTTATATCTGATAGGTCAAAGGAGTCGGCCACCGGGGTCGATCGGCGTGATCGGATTCCGATTGCGTGGGTTGCTCAGCGTTTGGCTGCTCCGCTCGTCACCGATTGAGGATACTTCCATAACGTTTGATCTGTCATGACGCTGTTAGAAGACTACGCCACCTGGAAGCTCATTATTCTTCTGGGGTATTTCGCAGTACTGGCCGTGCTCGCAATGTACGGCTTTCATCGGTACGCGATCGTGCGCCTTTATCGCAAGTATGCCACGGGCGATGATCCGGAGCCGAAGCGACGATATTCAGACGGTGAGCTCCCATTCGTCACCGTTCAGGTGCCCTTATACAACGAGCGATACGTCGTCGATCGCATCATTGATGCAGTGTGTCGTCTGGATTACCCCGCAGATCGGCTCGAGATTCAGATCCTGGACGACTCCACCGACGATACCACTGAGCGAGCTCGCCGTCGGGTTCAAGATTGGAGAGATCGCGGTGTCGATATCTCTTTGATACACAGAGTGGATAGACATGGCTATAAAGCCGGAGCACTGCAAGAGGGTCTTCGCCAGGCACGGGGAGAATTCGTCGCAGTCTTCGACGCCGACTTTATACCGAAGCCGGACTTTCTGCGCCGCACGGTCCATCATTTTACGGACGATTCCATCGGTATGGTCCAGGCTCGTTGGGACTATATAAACCGCGACTTTAGTTTGCTGACAAAGGCGCAGGCGGTGTTGTTGGATGGTCACTTCGTGCTCGAGCATACTGCACGCCATCGCTCGGGGCGATTTTTCAACTTCAACGGCACAGCGGGCATCTGGCGGGTGGCCGCGATCGACGAGGCCGGAGGGTGGGAACACGAGACACTGACCGAAGATCTCGATCTGTCGTATCGCGCACAACTTGCGGGATGGAAATTTCGATTTCTGCGCGACCTCACGGTTCCCAGTGAGATCCCGGTGACGATGAATGCCTTCAAAAGCCAGCAGCACCGGTGGTCGAAAGGGGCATTGCAGACCGCACGCAAGGTGCTTCCCGCGGTGCTTCGCAGTGATTTTTCCTGGAAAATCAAGCTCGAAGCCATCTATCACCTGACGGGCAATATTGCATATGTACTGATGGTCATCCTCGCCCTATTGATGCCGATGGCGACGTTGGTCCGCATCCAACAGGGTTGGTATGAGGTGTTGCTGCTCGACCTTCCCATCTTTTTCGGGGCGACTTTTTCGATCTGTTATTTTTATTGGGTCTCGCAACGGGAAACGGGCCGTTCCCGTCGGGAGATTCTGAGGCTTTTGCCGGCCGTGCTGGGGTTGGGGATCGGCTTGTCGATCAACAATGCCCGGGGCGTCGTGGAGGCGATGTTTCGATATGAGACCCCCTTTGTGCGAACACCGAAATACGCCATCGATCAGCTCGACGAAAGCTGGACGTCGAAGCTGTATATCGGAAAGATGTCGCTGTCGCCGATCGTGGAAGCGGGATTTGGCCTGTGGTTTAGTTACGCCATCTGGTGCATCGTCACCGATGTTGGCCACTCCCTGGCGAGTCTCCCCTTTTTGCTCTTGTTCCAATTTGGATTTTTCTATGTCGCGTTCGTCAGTGTGAGTCAATCGCTGAGTCGACATCCGGCTCGACAGAGTAATCACCCCCCGCAGTCGGCCTGAAGGGCCTCCAGATATTGAGCCGTGGCCTCAAAGGGGGAAGATGCACCGATGATACCGCCCACGACGGCGACCCCCGACGCTCCGGCATCCAGACAACTCCGGGCATTGTCGGGTACGACACCGCCCAGGGCATAGATGGGTAATTCTGCAGCAGCCGCTATCTGCGAGAATTCGGAAACCTCCACATTCGGACCGTACCCGGGTTTAGAAATACTGGCAAAAAGGGGGCCCAATGTGACGAAATCCCATGCATTTCGGGCACAGTATTGAACCTGCTGGCGGCCATGACAGGAACGGCCGATCACAGCGGAAGGCAAAAGCAGATGCCGCAACTCGCGGCGATCCATGCCCCGCGATGGAAGATGAACGCCATCAGCTCCCAATGCAATCGCCACATCGACGCGTCGATGAACCAGGAATATCCCTCGGACAGCAAAGAGAAGGCCCGCGATCTCAGCACCGATGTCCAGCAGACTTCGATCATCGATATCGCCGGGCCGCAGCGAGACCATTCGTCCTCCGGCCCGCACAAATTGAGAGACAATATCGAGCAGGTCGACATCGAGGTCCCCGGCGGTATCGACATCGGCGATCAGATAAAGGGTTGGCAAAGGCGATGCGAACACTGACTTAGCCCTTATCAAAATAGTCGGACCGAGCACCCCAAGGGCATTTCCTCGCGATCGCTCAGGGCGCTCGGTGAGATGATTTTTTCGCGCTCCCACAACGGCGTATCCGTAGGACTTCGTCGAGGCTTGAGCGCAAAGAGAGCGATAAAAATCAGCCAGCGAATGCCGATGGGAGAATTTTTTACAGCTTCTTACTCCAAACCATATCGGACCACCCCTTCCAGTGGCGAGGAGGCACGGGCGTGGAACCGCTTCGGGATTCGCCCGGCTCGATAGGCCAGGCGGCCGGCTTCGACGGCATGTCGAAAGGCCGTTGCCATGGCGACCGGCTTTTCGGCGCGGGCGATCGCGGAGTTGAGCAAGACTCCATCACACCCCAATTCCATGGCGAGCACGGCGTCGGAAGCCGTACCCACGCCGGCGTCGACCAGCATGGGGACGTCGATTTCCTCCCGGATGATACGAAAATTATGGGGGTTGCGAATGCCCATTCCACTGCCAATGGGAGAACCGAGGGGCATGACCGCCGCACATCCCACGGATTCGAGCTTTCGGCACAATATGGGGTCGTCGTTGGTGTAGGCCATGACGACAAAGCCGTCGTCGACGAGAGTGCGTGCCGCTGACAGAAGTTGTTCGCCATCGGGTAATAGGGTCTCGTCGTCGGCGATCACCTCCAATTTGATCAGATCCGTTCCCAGAGCTTCCCGCGCCAATTGGGCCGTCAGCACCGCATCGCGGGCGGTGTAACATCCGGCGGTATTGGGCAGCAGTGTATAGCGATCACCAACCAGATCGAGAACACCGGACTCACTGGAGGCATCGATATCGAGACGGCGAATCGCCACGGTCACCAATTCGGTGCCGCTGGCCTCCAGACTATCCATCATGATCTGGTAATTGGGATAGAGCGCCGTTCCGACCAGAAGCCGGCTCGAAAATTGGTAGGGTCCCACTTTCAGGGGCTCATTCATGGTATGTGCTCCTCGCTCATAGGTAGAGGGTATCCGGATGCCCTCTAGGTAAATATCACCCTCAAATATCACCCTCCGGAGGTGGCGCGAATGACTTCGACGCGATCCCCGGGCCGAAGGGTATGCGTCTGCCACTGACCGCGGGGTATGACCTCATCGTTGACGGCCACGGCAGTACCGGTGGCCTCCTTTATTTCCAGGGCCCGCATCAATGAAGTCAGAGACTCGATCTGTCGAGGCTCGAATTGTCTTGATTCTCCGTTGATGATCAGATGCATAAACTCGTCATCTCCATGGGTTGTCAAAGCGTTCACACCCGTAGTGGATGGCGTCGTGGTGGCAGCGCGATGAATCAATTTCGGTTATCGCAACATCAAATACAACTGCTGTTCTTGCAACTTCACCGTTTGCCGGCGGGCGCTGAATTTACTGGCGTCTCGACGGCTTCCCGTTAATGTGACCATTGTCACAACCTCTTTCCACCCACTGTTCCGATGACAGACACCGAATCAAAATCCGAGAAAGCACAGATGTCGGTCGGAAAACGGATGGGAATCGCGGCGCTCATCTTATCGATCAGCATCTTCTTGAGCCGAATTCTGGGGTTTTTACGGGAAGCGGTCATCGCCTATACCCATGGAGCGGGGGTGACGACCGATGCCTATTATGCGGCCTTTCAGCTGCCGGATTTGATGAACTATTTTCTCGCCGGGGGCACCCTCTCCATTACCTTTATCCCCTTATTTTCGTCCTATATCTCGAAGGGAGATGAGGAGGGAGCGTGGAGGCTCTTTTCGACGATCGCCACCACCATGGGACTGGCCCTTTGCGGCATTACGATTTTGGGCTGGCTTTTGGCGCCCTGGTTCATCCCGATCTATTTTGCCGGGTTCACCGACCCGGCACAGATCGATTTGACGGTGGCCATGACGCGGATCATCATTCCCGCTCAGCTCGGCTTTTATTTCGGGGGGCTAATTCAGGGGGCGTTATTTGTGCGCGAGGTGTTTTGGCCGAGCGCCGTGGCGCCCCTGATCTACAACCTGTGCATCATCCTGGGCGGGGTGTTGCTGGAGCCCTTCTTCGGCATCAAGGGATTTTCCATCGGCGTCGTCGTTGGCGCCCTTCTGGGCCCCCTGTTGGTTCCACTGTGGGCCGCGCGAAAGGAGATCCGATTTCGGTTTCGGTTTGCTCCATTGGACAGGGATTTTCGAGCCTTTATCGCCCTGACGCTGCCCTTGATGATCGGCGTGAGTCTGGTCACCGTCGACGAGTGGCTGTTGCGCTATTTCGGCTCGATGCAACAAGACGGTGCGATCACGTGGCTGAACAACTCCCGCAAGATGATGCTCGTGGTCTTCGCCGTCATCGGCCAAGCCGCCGGACAGGCGGCGTTGCCCTATCTGTCGCGCCTGTATCATGAGGGCAAAGAAGAACAGATGGGACAGATGTTGTCGCGCAGCCTCCAACGGGTTTCATTTCTATCGATGATCGGGACCGCGGGACTACTCGCAGCGGCATTCCCCCTGGTCTATCTCGTATTTCAGCGCGGTCAATTTACGGCGTCCGACGCCCATATGACGGCTGTATTGCTGTGCTTCTTCGCCGTCGGTTTGGTGGCATGGAACCTCCAGACACTGGCGGTTCGGGGGTTTTATGCCCGCAAAGACACTTTGACGCCGATGTTCATCGGCACGGTGACGGTGGTATTGGCGATCCCGGTTTATATTTACTTCAACGAGCATTTCGGCACGCCCGGGTTGGCTGCCGCGACGTCGGTGGGGATCTTTTTGAACGCTGTGGCGACGATCGCTGTCTATCGCTGGCGGGCCGGGACTCTCCCGGTGGGGCCGATTGTGGCGGGGACACTGCGTGGGAGCGTGCACGGAGCACTGGCTGGTGGTGTGGCGTGGGCCGTTTATTTGACGTTTCGCCCTGAGCGTCTGGATGCTGGATTTGTACCGCTTTTGCTCTTGGTGACAGCGATGGGAATTGCCTTCTTCGCCGTATTGGCGCTCACCACGACACTTCTTAAACCCCCGGAGATGGATGTCATCTGGGATCGCCTCCGGGACAAGCTCCCGGGGTTTAAAGCCCCCTCCAAAGACTCGTAAATCGCACCACCTGTCGGGCTCATTCCCCCTCTCTGGACTTGCTCAACTCTCCAGCGGAGGCAGGGCGGGCTCGACGCTGAATTTTTGTGTCACCTCGAAGGAGACAAGCTGAGTATGGTGCAATAGATAAATGGTCCGAAAAACGGTCTCGTGATGTTCGGGAGAAAATTGTTCGAGCAACTCCTCGAGTTTGGCGCCCGATTCGAGCTCTTTTAATACCCGCAACTCCCGAGCGCGCAGGCCGAGTTTATCGACATTAAATGGGGCAGGATCGTTGACGTAGATCCGCACGAACATGCGATTTTCATAGCAATCACGAATGCGGTCGATACGGACGCGTTCGCGGCATCCCGTGACCAAGATCTTGTAGGTATTCACGTCCAATGAATAGGCCTGATAGTCGGGCTCCTGGTTTTCATAATAGCCGTAGTAACCGTCTTCCCAGCTAAAGATCTCGAGTAATTTCTCACTCATCTGCAGGGACAGGTGCTCGAAGATGGAGTGCGCTTGCAGAGCACCGATGGCTACCAATGCGTCGCCCAATCGCCCACCCCACTCACTCAATCGATCCAGAGCCTCGTCGAGTTGCTCTTGTGTAATGATATCTCGCGAACGCAAAAACTGACCCAACAGTTCGTCTTTTTTGTTGGAATGAACGAAAATGGGCTCTCCATTGCGAAAAAAGATCGACTTTTCGACCTCATCGCGCTGCATGTGGAGTCGGCCCGTCTCTTTGACGAGGTGCAGGCGCGCGAGGATTTTGGCAAAGGGGATCTTCTCTATATCTCCTTCGTAACTGGCGTATTGGTCTTTGAGCTCCTGCAGGGAGGTGCTGGCGCCTAGTTCACTGCTCTGCAGGACGGGAGTGGATTGGGCGACCGGACTTTCGGTGTCCCCGAGGTTTTCGTCTTCAGCGCTCGACGCCTCGCTCATCTCCGGGGGAGGAGCAAGCTCGGTGCTGGAGTCGGCCAGCGTTCCTATGGAGCCCTCCATAATCCCGGCGTGGCCAAGGCCAGCGTCGTCTTCTTCGGACGTACGCCCCTCAGCGGTCGAGGTTGGTTCGCCTCCCATGACCTCCGTATCTTGGACCAACACTTCATCGTCATCGGAAGTTGGATCGCCTTGGATCTCCGGCGTGCCAGCATCGACGGAGACATGTCGCTCGGCGCGTCGATCTCGCAGACTGGCTACGTCGCTCAGGTCGATCTCGTCGACCTCATCGAGAGCCAACCACTTGCCGTCATCGACGGAAATTCGATCTTCGGAACGCGGGCGCCGCACGCCTAATAAATTGAGGAGGGTATCCGGCCCCATCGGCCCAAACACCAACCCACTGGCGTCGCGATAGCGATATTGCGATGACGACCCTGCGGTGGCGTCCTGTTCTTCGGACAACGACCCTCGTTTCTTGGAGGGGATATTGAGCACAGCCGAGCTCGAAGCCTTGGCGGGACTTTCGGGTTGTTGGAATTTCGCCGTCTGTTTCAGTGCCATGGAGTGAGGGGTCTGAGGCTGCTTTTTGGGCTTTGATTCCGGCGGCTCCGAGGACGTCTCTTGATCGGGCGGCGATTCAACCGCATCGGATTCGGGTGCCTCCAACTCCGGCGACGAGAGATCGGCCGACGAGATCACCTCGGCGGAGGTCTGTTTCAAGCCCAGCGACGAATCCGCCTGCCCCGCCATCGGGGCAGGCTTTTGCCCCATTTCTTCTTGTTGTTCAGCGAGCGCCATCTGGCGACTCAGGGCTTCGCCTCCCGGCTCAGATCGCCGTTGTCTCTTTTCCTTCTCGATCTCTTCATTGAAGAGTCGACGCATGAAATTGGAGAGGTCACTGCCCGTGACCTTGATGCTGTGCTGAAAGCAAAAATCGACGAGCGCCTGATAAAATTCACCGCCGGACTGAAATCGATCCTCGCGATGTTTGGCAAGCCCCCGTCGGATGATCTCGACGAGCTGATTGGGCATCGGCCCCGCCTGTTGGAGGCTGTCTTCGATGTCGGCATCGCGGACCTTGAGCATCACATCGAGATCGGAATTACCGACGAAGAGTCGGTTCATGCTCAGTGCCTCAAATAGGACAATGCACGCCGAGAATAGATCACTTCGAGAATCAATCTCATTGCCCATCACCTGCTCGGGGCTCATATATCCAACTTTGCCCTTCAGCGTCCCCGTCTCGGTCAGCGTTCGCTCAATGGCGGCTTTGGCGACCCCAAAATCACCGACTTTCACGTCGCCAGCATAGCTGATCATGATATTGGAGGGACTGACATCGCGGTGGATGATATTGAGTTCTTCCCCATAGGGATCGGTGGCGCGATGAGCAAAATCGAGCCCCTTGAGCATCTCCATGGCGACAAATAGAGCGATGTCGAGGGGAATCTTGATATTCAGTTCAGCACAGCGCGCCAAAACATAGAGTAGGTCCTTTCCGTGGACATACTCCATGGCAATATAATATTGATCATTGAGCTCGCCGAGGTCGAAAACCTGAACGATATTGGCATGATAGAGGTTTACGGTGAGCTTGGCCTCGTTGATGAACATGTCGACAAACTCGGTATCGTCGACGAGCCCCGGCAAGATCAATTTGATGGCGAATTCTTTTTCGAATCCGGCGGCACCAAAGGTCTTGGCCCGGTAGATCTCGGCCATCCCTCCACTTCCGATCTGTTGGAGGAGTGCGTACCGCCCAAACTTCTTCCACTCGTAATTATCAGTCACTGGAGCTGCCTGCGTGACCCGGTTCTGTCAATTGCACAGAAACGCTGCCCTTATCGCAACCGCCGCTCCTCGTCAGTAGAGTGAAAATCTACCCCCTGCTCAAGAGCTCGGCCCAGGTCGCTCAAAGCTGAAAGTGGACGCAAAAAATAAGCGTCTTCCGTTCTGTAAAACACATACGTCGTCTATGACTTGTGAACTGTAACACAGAAACACGGAGTCGGGCTAGCAATCTTCAGAGTCCTTCACTGCCCTGTGAGCCAGAGGGCAAATTCGGCGACGTAGGTGGTAGAAGTTCAATGCTCCTCATCAGCTCCAGCAAGCGCCGCCAATGGTGGTGTTCGGCCCGTTCATCGTCGACATTGGGGAGTTTTTCGAGAAGATCGTCGGCGCCGATCTCATCGAAGAGTCGATGAAGGGCTTCAAAGATAAAGACACCGCCCCAGCGCTCCTTGGAGCGGTTGGCGAATTTCACGATCTTGAGGCTGTCGAACCAGGTATGAAATTGGCGCTCAAAACGGGGCTCGTCGGGAGCGTGAGTGCGAAGTTTATCGATGGTCTTCCAACCGCCCCACCGTTCGATGATCTCGCACAGAAAGGGACTGGCGGCCCGGCGCAGCATTTGGGGCTCCGTAAAACCCGGCCGGACGGCAGCAAAGAGCTGGCGAAGATCGACAAATGAACGAACCGGTTCAACCCAGACGAAGCGCTCGTCCCCGTCGTGCATCGAGGCTCTCACCGAGGGACCCGTACCTCGGGGAACCCGGGTCGAGAGGCGGGGGGAAGGACGAACCAGGGGAGTTCGCAATTGGCGAACCGAGCCCTCGCCGGCGGTCTTGACGATCTTTTGAAGCATATAAAAATCACTGAGCGCCTCCCGTGGAGGAACGCCGTCGGCACGGGCATAGCCCCGGGCGGTAATGACCATGCAGGAGCCGATGGACTGAAAGGCGTAGGGAGTACCGGTCAGGTGCAGGGCAGCCTCGAAATAGCGCATCCACACCTCATAGGCGATCATCGCCCGGGCATGGGCTCGATGATCGGGAATCGGATGTCGGTAGCGGCAGACCCCGGCCAGCGCGGTTGGCGAAGCCGACATCTCGCGCCACACCGCATCGAGATAGCCGGGATCGGCGGGCGAGTCTCCATCGAGACAGGCGATCAGACCATCGTGGGCCCGACCCACCTGATGGAGCCGGCTGGTAGCCAGATCCATCAACAAGCGCCGCGCGCGCCCCACACCGGATCGTCCGGCGGCAAACGCCCTGCCCGGCGAGCTGCGATCGATGAGATGGAGGGCAAAGGGGATATCGAGAGTGCGAAGCCGGCTCAACGTCTGTTGATTGGCCGCGACGGCCGGCGCGGGAGAATCGGTGGCATTGTTGACACAGACGATGATCTCAACAGCGGACGTGGGCAACTCCACGGTATCCAGACCGGTGAGGACATCCTCGATGCGTTCCAATTCATCGTAAGCGGGGACCACGACGCAGATGCGCAACTGCTCATCCGGTGGCTCCAGATCGAGCCAATCTGGAAATTCGATGGCGTGGCGCTTCAGATATCGGGCGACCGTCTCTTCCGTGTCGATCATGGATCTCTTTTAGTGCAGCGCGGCTCGGATGGGGAGTTGTTCGACGATGTCGGCTTCGACGTCCAGAAATTCCTCCAGCCGCCCTTCGACCACCGGGCGATCGAAGTACTGGAGCGCCAATTCATAAAAATCGCCGCGATGCTTGGCCTCGCTTGCGGCGAGTACACGGTAGAACTCAGCCAATTCTGCGTCGTCTGACCGCTTCGCGAGTTCGCGCCCGATCATGGCGAAGCGCTCGCAGCCCCGAAATTCGATGATGGATCCGAGCAACAAACGGTCGAGGAGGCGATCTCCACCGGTGGAGCGGGAGTGATCGAGGAGAGCATTGACGTAGGGATCGGGCTCGTCGGGCTCGAGTCCGACGCCGCGATCGCGCATGATGTGAAACACCTGATGATAGTGCTCGAGCTCCTCTCGGGCCACCTCGATCATGGCATCGACGAGGTCGAGCTTATCGGAGTATCGGACGACCATATGCATGGCATTGGCCGAGGCCTTGCGCTCGGCAGCAGCGTGATCGGGCAGAAATTCGTCGAGATGATCGGCGACGTGGACCGCCCACTTGTCAGGGGTATCGGCGCGCAATTTATACATGGCAACTCCTCGATTCGGGAACGCTGAGTTCGAATATCGACCGCACCATAGGTGATGAACACCGGTGCGGCGAGCGTGAAGGAGGGAATTGGTTTCCTCAGTGCCGGTGCGTTAAGATATGTCCAACTACTGGATGGGTTTAAGAAACTGGATCGTTTTCGTACCGCCACAGGGATCGTCAATGCTGATCAATGGAGCGAATCAAAATCACCTTTCGATGGTGTGCACTCTGGTCGTCGGGTTGTTCATGGTCGCTGTCGGCGCGGCGTGTAGCTTCGATCCGGGACATGAAACTGTGTTGTGCGAAGGCGACGAGGAGTGCGCCACGGATCGACGATGTATCCAGGGATATTGCATCGCCGTACAAGAGGGCAACGACAATCAAGGGGGATTCAATATCGAGGAGTGCGCCAGCGATGAAATTCGCTGCGGCAGCGAGTGCGTCAATCCATTTACCGACGCCGACCACTGTGGGGGATGCGATATCCCCTGTGACGATGGCGAGACCTGTCAATACACGGTGTGTGACGAGGCGCCGGAGTGCGACGAAGACCTGACGGCCTGTTCCGATCAGTGCATCGATACAGAAAGCGACGATCAGCACTGCGGCGGATGCAACAGCCGCTGTGAGGAAGGCGATCGATGCGAAAACGGCCAGTGCCAACCCGCGTCTGCTCCGGATCCCGATGAATGCGAAGAAGTTGAGACGATCTGCGCCAACTCCTGCGTCGACACCGATTCCAGCGACGACCATTGCGGGGCGTGCAACACGTCCTGTGAAAACGACGAATACTGTGACAATGGTACGTGTATCCCCACGTCACCTCCCGATCCAGATGAATGCGAAGAATATGAGAGGATCTGCGCCAACTCCTGTGTCGACACCGGTTCCAACGAAGACCATTGCGGGGCGTGCAATAGTTCCTGTGAAAACGACGAATACTGTGACAATGGCGCGTGTAGTCCGGCCTCTCCTCCCGATCCCGATCAGTGTGAAGACGACGAGACCATCTGTGCCAACTCCTGCGTCGACACCGATGAAGACGACGAGCATTGTGGGGCGTGCAACACGTCCTGTGAAAGCGACGAATTTTGTGACAACGGCACATGTATTCCCACGTCTCCTCCCGATCAATGTGAAGACGACGAGACCATCTGTGCCAACTCCTGCGTCGATCTAAGCTCCGATGAACTACACTGTGGGAGTTGCGGCAACTCCTGTGGCGATGCTCAGTCCTGCGACGGCGGTGTGTGCACCGACGTCTGCGACACCGGAGAAACGCTGTGCGGCGACAGTTGTGTCGACACCGATGAAGACGACGAGCATTGCGGAGGCTGCGGCAATTCCTGTGACGCTGGTCAGTCCTGCGAGGAGGGTATCTGCACCGACGCCTGCGACGCCGGAGAGACATTGTGCAGCAACAGTTGTGTCGACACCGACGACAATGATGATCATTGTGGAAGTTGCGGCAACTCCTGTGGTGCCAATCAATTTTGTGAGTCTGGTCAGTGCATCGCCGAGCCCATCGACTGCGACCCCAGTCCCTCCGGTGGAGATGGTCCCTTCGGTGGAGGTGACGGCTCTCAACAAACCCCCTATCGCATCTGCACGGCCCAACAACTCCGCAGCGTCGATGACACCGCGGCCTTTCGCTCCAGCCATTTTATCCTGGCCGACAACATCGATCTGGATGGCGAAACCTTCGAACCACTGGCACGGGGAAGCGGCTTTTGGGACAACCTCACCGGTGGATTCGAGGGCAGCTTCGACGGCAATGGATTCGAGATCCAACACCTGACCGTCTCGGCGAGCAATGACAACCGAGTCGGTCTATTCGGGCTCGTCGACGGCGGGGAAATAAAAAATGTAGTCATCGACGAAGCCAATCTCAGTGGCGACGACTTCGTCGGCGGTTTGGTGGGGATGATCCGCGGCGGCGGCAGCGTCGATAACTCATCTGTCGCCAATGGCGACATCAGCGGCAATGACGAGGTCGGTGGCCTGGTGGGCTATAGCCACTCCTCGGTTTCGATCCACAACTCCCAATTTACGGGTTCCGTCAGCGGAGACAGTGAAATCGGCGGATTGGTCGGCCGAAACGACGGAGTCATCACGGAGTCTCAGAGCGACGCGGATGTCCAGGGATTTGGTGCATATATCGGAGGGCTCGTCGGTGACAATCACAACAATGGTTCTTGCGATATCAGGGACTCTGAGGCTCATGGCGACGTCACCGCATCGAGCGCCACCGCCGTCGGCGGCTTCGTCGGCAGAAACCACGTCGGCTGCTCGATCGCCGATTCGGCGGCCACGGGAGACGTCAGCGCCAGCGGTAGCAGCGAGGCGGTGGGCGGAATGGTCGGTTGGCTTCGTCCCAATGGGCGATTGACCAATTCCCACGCCACCGGCGAGGTATCGGCGGCTCAGGCGGATTTTGTGGGCGGACTCGTCGGTCGAGTCAGCAGTATATTGGGCGAGGACTGGAGTGAAAGCGATCCGCCCGTGCAAAACGCGTACGCCGATGGCGACGTCACCGGTCAAAATGTCGTCGGTGGGCTCGTCGGTCGAAATGAGGGGACGATCGATGATTCGTATGCCACGGGAGCGGTCAACGGTACCAACGAGGTAGGCGGCTTGGTCGGTCACGTGCGCATGACGGACTTTGGAACCGCCGGTGCGATCTCGGACTCCTATGCTACCGGCGATGTCGACGGCGACGTGCGAGTCGGTGGATTGGTGGGCCTGCAGTCGGGCCGCATCGCGCACTGCCACGCCACGGGCACGGTCAGTGGCACCAATGAGATCGGAGGATTGGTGGGGCGCAATACGGACAACACCTTCTTTGATGCCGCCGTGGTGACCACCAGTTTTGCCAACGGTGACGTCGTCGGTTCGGGACAGCGAATCGGCGGAATCATCGGCGAAAATCGCGGAATACTGCGTCGATCCTTCGCCACCGGAGATATCGACGGAAGCGGTGCTCAAATCGTCGGCGGTGCGGTGGGACGCGTCGAGCGTCGCGCCGAGGTCGTCGACACCTATGCCACGGGCAGCGTCACCGGTGCGATTCACGTCGGCGGACTCGCTGGCGGTGTCTCCAGCTCGGGAGGCCTGGGAAGCGGTGATGTACGGCGCACGTATTCGACGGGAGCCGTCAGTGGCAGCGAGAATGTGGGTGGACTGGTGGGCACCAATCACGGAAATGTGGATGATTCCTACTGGAATACCGACACCAGCGGGGTCTCGGACAGCGACGGCGGACAACCGCTCAACAATCAGGAGTTCGGATCGCAGAGCAGTTTTTCGGGCTTTGATTTCAACAGTGTTTGGGAGATGGATCCCGACCGGCCCATTTTGCAATGGGAGAGTAATTGACGCGTTCATAGCTCGGGCCAACCATCGGGTACGATAAAACCGCGAGTCACCTCCTGTGGGCCCTGCGCCGTGGACCGAAGGCCGGCGACGAGAGTCGGCGTCCCACAATGCAGTTCGGACCTCAATTCGTCGAAATTACAGAGGCGATCCGCTGGGCCGACAAAGGTCCTGGACAACCAGCGTGATTGAGGAAGCGCCAGCCACTGTAGCTGGCCGCCGGGATCGAGGAGGTGGCGCTCATCGGCCAGTTGGCCGTGATGAACCCACCATCCACGCAGTCCTTGAGGATTGATATCCGGTGGATATTCAACCTCTAATTTTTCATCGAGGGGCAAAAAGAGATATCCCTTGATGAAGGCCCTCGAGATGGGTTCTGATTCGATGCCCAAAACGTCGAGCGCCCCCGCGCTTGCCGGATGGCGACACAATCGAAGCTGTTGACCGCGCATCTTGGCCCACTTTCGATCCAAACGATCCACCGGGTTTGGACCGTACCACCGAAATTGCCCATCCGGAGCGGGATGGCCCAGATAAAATTTCACCGCCAATTCCCAGTGCCAGATCCGAGCATCTCTGCGAAATAACAGATCGAATTCACCGATGGTTTGACCGCCGGAATAGACCTGCCAATTGGCTGCGATCGGCGCCGCCGGGGGCACTTCGTCAATCCAGGTCTGTACGAGGCACTCAAAATAGTTTCCAAGTCCATCGCCCGCCCCTCGGCGAACAGACTCCTCGAGCGCCGACCGCGGTTGATCGAGCTTTTTTAACAAGCCTTGATAGCGATCCGTCTCGCTTTGTCCTATCGCCGAATTGGCGATGCACGAGTGCTCCATGAGCATCGGACTTCGCAGCGCCCACCAGAGATCGCGGACGTGTTGTGTCTGATAACGGTCCTTCACTGTTGAACCTGATTCGATATCATCGGACTACTACGGCTCAAGGTAGCTTCCCATCGATTCTATAGACCGACTACACTATAGCTACCGGGCTGTTGTTGAACGATCGTTTCATCGAGGAAATTCGCCATGCCACAAATTCGTAGATCAATCCGATCTGTGTGGATGCCATTGATCGTTGTGGTGACTGCCCTGACTTCCGTATTGTTTATCGGCTCCTGCACATACGACAGCAACTTGGGTCAATTGAGTTGTGAATCCGATGAGGAGTGCGAGGGTTCGGGTGTCTGTGACGAGGGATATTGTGTATCCGGCCTCGCTGCCAACGGTGCCACAACCTGCGAAGGATACCGCGAATCCTGTGATGGACGGTGCGTCGATCTCAGTACGGACAACGACCACTGCGGAAGCTGCAACAATCCCTGCGGCGAAGGGACTCCTTGCATCGATGGAAGCTGTGGCTGCCCCAACGACACCGATATTCAATGTGGATTATCCTGCGTCGATCCCGACTCCAACAACGCTCATTGCGGAGGCTGCAACAACCGGTGTGAAGGCGACTCGGTGTGCAGTAATGGAGCGTGCACTATGCCCTGCGAAGACGGAGACCTGGTATGTAGCGGACAGTGCATTGATCCCCTGCAAAGCGTGGAGCACTGCGGTGAATGCGACAATGGATGCACAACGGGCATTTCGAATGCATTTCCGGTCTGCATCGATGGTGATTGCGCTCATAATTGCATCTCTGGCTATAGAGAGTGCGTCGAGGGTGTCTGTAGTACGCTTGAAAGCAATGACAATCACTGCGGCGATTGTAACGTCTCGTGCGCCGCCGATGAACACTGCGTCCAGAGTCAGTGCAAGACCATTCCCTGTGATCCGGAGGAGCGTCCATTTGGAAGCGGCGACGGTACGGAGGAGCATCCCTTTACGATCTGTCATCGAGAACATTTACAAAATATCGATCCCCGCGCATCTGATGGAGGTCAAGGGGAAGCGCCAAATGCCAACCTGGATGCCCATTTTCAATTGCGCGATGACATCGATTTTGAAAACGCCGTTATCCAGCCCATTGCCCACGCCCATTGGGAGGGCGAGGACTTGCTAGATAGCTTTCAGGGATTTCTCGATGGCAACGGCCACACCGTCTCGAACTTCACCATCGATCTGCCGGAGCATAATCGCGCCGCTCTCTTCGGGGCCATCGGTGAGGAGGGCGCAGTCATCGACCTTCATCTGACGGGGATCGACGTTACTAGCGACCAGGATAGTGTCGGTGGATTGGCCGGTCGCAATGATGGCATCATCCGCGGAGCATCGGTAAGCGGTGCGGTCGATGGCAGAAAACGCGTGGGCGGATTGGTGGGCCGAAATAGCGGTGAAATCTACGACTCCACCAGCTCTGCGGGCGTCGCTGGCGAGGAAAATGTCGGCGGACTCGTCGGTCTATCGGTTGCACAAGCACTCGTCACCAACTCCACAGCCGTGAACAGCGCCGTTGAGGGAGGTGATACCATCGGCGGACTCGTTGGACGCAATAACGGTACCGTCGAGGATTCAAGGACTGAGGATAGCGGCGTTACCGGAGACAGCCAGATCGGCGGGCTGATCGGACGCAACGGCGCAGGCGTCGACGATTCAGCGGTCCGAAATGTAGAGGTCAGCAGCACTGGCGATCAGGTGGGAGGATTGGTGGGCTATAGTGACTCGGGCGGTGTCATCACCGCTTCTGAAACCGACGAAGAGTCGGTGGTAACAGGTGTCGATCGGGTCGGAGGGCTGGTGGGGCGCAGTCACGGAGAGATCCACTCCAGTCGTGGCGGTGGCACCGTCGAAGGCGCTGAAGCGGTCGGCGGTCTGGTCGGTCAACTGGGACCGGAGGATTCCGATGAAATCAGCGCTACCGTCGACCGTTCTCACGCCACCAGCCAAGTCACCGGAGTAAATTTCGTCGGCGGTCTGGTGGGAAGTAACGACGGCGGCGTCGCCACATCCTGGGCCTCGGGATCGGTGACCGGGAGCGACCGCATGATCGGTGGTCTGGTGGGCCTTCACGGAGGCTCGATCGAAGAATCGACGGCCACCGGAGATATCAACGCCCCCAATGCGCACCGTGTCGGCGGTCTGGTCGGCCTGGCTCGCTGGGGTAGCGAGATCCGTGACACCTACGCAAAGGGCGACGTAGTGGGTGAGGATCGAGTGGGAGGCCTCATTGGGTTCGTCGCAGGTGGCGAAAACCCGAATGCCATAGTCCGGACCTCCTACTCGACTGGTAAGCCGACGGGACAAACCCTTGTGGGGGGACTGATCGGCGGCGGGCCGGGGGACGTCATCGATTGCTACTGGGACACGGAGTCCAGCGATGCACCCGACAGCCCCAAGGGTACACCATTGAGCACAGGCGAATTCGGGGACCAGGACAATTTTGAAGAATTCGACTTCGACAATGTCTGGGAGATGTCTGAAGGAGAGAATCCGCGGCCCATCCTCCGGTGGGAAGGGGACGACGGGTGACTGCGACGCTCAGCGCTCGATATCGTAGCGACGGATATAGCGATAGACCGTGCGCTCGGAGACGCCGAGGAAGTTGGCCACCGCCGCGTAGTCTCCATTAAAGCGCTGCAACGCCTCCACCACGTCGGCACGCGATGCCTTGGGACGGCGCCCGCGGCGACTGTTGCCGTTGTCCGACGATGCGTTGTGGGAGATTGATGGTTGTTTTTCTTCCAACCCGGCCAAGCGCTTTCTTAATTTGTGCAACGCCTCGTCGCGGTCGGCGATTTGTCTCCGGAGGTCCTCGACCTCTTTTCTCAACCGATCGCGTTGCTGACGCAATTGCTCCACCCTTGTGAGTTCCGGATTTCTCGGCTTCTGGACTGCGTCGTTGCGGGAATCGAGTGGAAGTTCCAACGCTGGGAGTTGGGCGAATAAGGTGGCTCGAAGAGATTGATTCAGCCCGGTGGCCACGGCCTGTTTTGCCTTTTCGAAGACCCCGGCGATCTCGTGAGCTTCGGCGGTATTTCCGTCGTCGACAAGCCCATGGAATAGATGGGGGGCCTCCTTGAGTACCAGCAGATGATCGCCGGCTTCGGAGGCCTCCAACAAGTGGCGTCGAAAGCGCTCCAGACCCGTCATCTGAGCCAGGGGATCGTCAACGGCAAATTGCAGACGAGCGCGCAATATCCCGTGGTGGGGCTCGAGCTCGATCAATTCATCTTGCTCGATGAGGCGACGGCCCTCGTCGAGAAAATAAGCGGCCCGGTCGAGTCGGGTGGCCTGAAGACAGGCTTCGGCGCTTCCAAAACACAAACGAGCCCGGCGGTCAGATCCGATCTGCGATTCGGCGAGCAATGCGCCATAGAGCTCGAGGGCGCGTTCGGGCTCTCCGTTGGCGCAGGCGATATCACCGGCCAGTCGAGCGCAGCGGGCCTTGATGGGCTGCAGATCGTGCGCCTCGACCAACCTGTGGGCACCCTCGATATTGGGCTCAGCGCGATCGAAACGTCGGAACACCACGTCGATCTCCGCCTCGTGAACCTGGAGCAGCGCCCGCGTGGCCGGACTCGTTCCCTCGTGGGAGAGTCGGCGCCCTCGACGATAATATTGGTGGGCCAAGCCCAGGCACCCTCGCCGGCGATAGGACGTGCCCAGATCGAGCAATCGGGTCGGTAAGCGCGCGAAAAAGCCTGCTCCCTCCACCTCCTCGAGGGCCCTGATATAGGCATCGGTGGCATCCTCGAACTCTTGGCGACGCGTAGACCCCACAGCACGATAGACGTGACACCGAGCGCGAAGCCGGGGATCAAGCTTTTTCGCCTCCGAAGAGGCGATAAAACGCTTCAGAGCATCGATGGCGGTGGCATCGCCGGTCATCGCCCGGGCACCGAGTGCTACGCTCGTCAGGTGTGGGCGCGCATTCGTGGAAGCGTCCCCGGTTGCGTGGCACTGTTGGAGTCCCGCCTCGGCGAGCCGCAGGGCGGTTTCGAATTGACCGGAGGAGACTAAGATCTGTGCCCGCCACCGCTTGATTTCTATCTCTCGGGCGTCGTCGAGCTCGCCCGTTTGATCGAGTACGGATAATGCATTTTGAAAGTGGCCGCTCTCCCAGTCCAAGCGGGCCCGCAACAAAAGTGCGTCGGCCCCCGAGCCGGTGGGCTCTGCACTTTCTTGGAGGCCACGATGGAGCGCATCCCGGCATTCCGTATTGGCTCCACATCGCAGCGTCGCCTCCGTCCACATTCTCAAGATATCGATTCGCTCCTCTCGACCCGAGCGAGACAGTACCTCGTAGAGGCGACGGCTTGTATCGGCGACCTCCAAATAGGCGCCACTGGCAAAGAGGCGGTCCAAATGGCCCCTCCAATCGGAGGCAAAGAGCACGGAGACATCGGGGGTGGTTCGAGCCGCCGATCGGGGCATCGCAAAAGGAGGTCGTTCGGCGGCATCGATGGCCTCCGAAATTGCTTCGAAGAGAGCGACCGGGCGACTGCCAACTTCGGTGACCAGCGAGCGCCAGCGCTCCACCGGAATCTGTCGTACCTCAGTGAAGCGTGTACGAGCACGCCAACCATCCCATGCCTTTGGCTCCGGTCCAGTCACTGGAATCCGGGTCGCCGGACCATCCCAATCGTCGCCCTCCTCGAGGGTGGCCACCAGGCGAAGCGATTTCTGGGAGTGATTGGAGATTTCGGCCATAAAATGCTCAAAAAATGCCCGGACGTCGGGCCCGATGGCATCGAAATCGTCCCACAACACGATGGTCTCGCCCGGTGGTAAGGCTTTTTGTACGCGCTCGGTCCAGCATGATAAGACAAATCGATGATCGCCGGTGACATCTTCGAGGGATGGAGGGTCGAAATCGCCGGACAGCCTGTGAATCAGTCTGCGAATTCCATCCCAACAAGAATGGGACGCCCCGGGGCGAGCACCGAACTCTCGGGAGCGAAGCGGCTCCCCTGTCGAACACAACAAGGCCCGCTGGCCGGCCAGGCGAAGCCGGGCGGCGATTCGCTGCAGGGCGAAACTCTTCCCCGTCGCCGCATCACCCACTAAGAACAGGGGTTCGCTACCATCGGCGACCGCCTCAACCACCCTCCGTTCCAGGCCGCGATACAAGCTCGGCGGAAGTGATAAAAAAGGGGGATTCGATGGGCCGACGACATCTTGGAGGGAATCGATATAATTCTGAATCTTGGGCCGCAGCTCTGCCGGTTGGGACATCGTGCGTTCGACGAGGCTTGCGATCTCGGAGGGCAACCGATCCGGCACTTCGTCGATGGGAGTATCGACGGCTGCGCCAGAGACCATCCAGCACATCAACTCCGCCAGTTGCAGGACGTCTTGCCCTTTGTGCAGTTCAGCAGATTCTCGTCCAGCCGCAGGTGCCAGCGGTGAAGCGACGATCCAGGGACGCCCCTGTTTTCCGATCACGATATCATCTGCGTCCAATTCACTGGACGGGCATTTCTGAGCCACCAATCCACGCAATGAGTACGCCAGCTGGAGAGACCACTGGGCCCAGGACCGAGCCGCCTGCTCCGGGCAGTCAGCAAGTGAAGTGCCTTCGATAAAAGGTCGCAAGGCGACGATCCACATCTCATCGCCTCCCCTGGCCGGTAGCCCTAATTCATCGCAGGCCGCCTGCGGGAGAGGGCGAAAATCACGCCAATGAGCCACCCCATCGATGCAGGGCATATGAACCTGAAAGGGATCGACACTGTCCCATCGGCGCTCTGATCTTTGTTTCGGCAGGCGAAAGCACTTGGCTACCCATGGGTGATCATTGCGCTCAATACGCCAGCACTGCGCCCCCAATGAGGATCCGCTTTGGATCGCATTCAGAACTTTCATGGCTCACTCTCGACATAATTGACAAAATAGCGCCGGAGCTCATTGTCAATTTTGACATATCGGCGTCGAAAGTTCCAGAAACGACAATCGACGACCGGGGTCGGGACTTCATCAATCACGATGTGGAAGCAGAAAAGGCATTGCCTTTCGAAGGCCAGCAGATCAGAATGCGGCCCATGAAAGAACTGACCGAAAAACTCTTATCCGCCCCGAAGGTCTCCGATGACTCCCTGTGTGTCCGACTGGCAACGCTGGTAACGCGGCCAACCGGGACCACCAGTGCCGGATATCCCTACTTCGAGCGGCGAACATTTGAACAATTTCGCGATACCATCCCCTATCTCTTCGCAACAGGGGCACGGGTTTTAGAAGCATTGACCATCCTGGTGGAGGCCGTCGATGAGATGGACGTCTCCACAGAGGCCCGTGACAACGTCAAACGAGGTTGCCGAGTAGCGGGCCAGATGACGCGCACGGCGGCGATCACGGCCCCCACTGACCTGTGGCTGATGCGCCATATCCTCGGCGTTCACAGCCAATGGGGGATCGCCGATCGCCTGCTGGAGGGGGAAGCGATCCATCCCGAGTTTTGTCGTGTCGGCGGCGGCGAAAACCGCTCCTGGTTGGATGCCGAACAACTGGCGATCGATCTGCATTTTTTGCTGGCCCGGGGAGTGGTCGAACAATACGACGAGAGTTTTCGCATCGCCGGCCACAGCAGAGCTCGGGATCTGTTGGCGCAGATTGGACCGGTGCCGGAAAAAGAGCCCATTCCGGCCACTCCACTGTGGAGAAAACTCTTCGACGGCGATCAGAGGCTAAAGACCTCGGAAATCGAGGCCCTGCAGCAACTTCAGCGCTCCACGCCCGGGATCCCCGCTCCTCGAACAGAACTGGCTCAAAACCACTGGCTCCCCACGGTCGACGAGGTGCGCATCGGCTACCTATTGGTGCCCCTGGTATTGGGGCTGCGGGCCAATGGTCTGTGCCGCGACCGAGGGGTCGGGGAGTCGATCAGCACCGGGGAGTTGGCCCCCAACCAACAGCCGCTTGCCCGAATTGGGCTCGATATTTTGAGCGCCGCCGGCTGGGTATTGGGCGACGGTGACCAGCGCATGGTAACCCGGCTGGGCGCCCGGGGATTCGCCCGCGCACCGGGCCCCTTCGGAATCATCCAGACCTATCATCCCTATATGGCTTACGCTCCAAAGATCTTGTTGCAGGGCCGCTCCAGCGTGTGGGTTAAAAGAGGGGAAAATATCGGCGCCAGCCAGGATGCCAATCGAAAGACCTTCCGGCGGGCCAATGATGCGTTGGATCGGTTTTGTGAGGATACCGGGTTTGCCTATCGGGTCTTTATTGAACACGCCATCGGCCGTGGAGAGGCGACGCGCCAGCGATTTGAGCGAAGCGGCGAGGAAGATATTCGCTATTTTGGAGCCGATCTGGAGGACGCCGCCATCGACGCCGCCGAACAGGAGCAACGACAGGGACGGCTGCCCCAGAATATGGTGTTCGTGCGCCGCGCCGATATCGGAGCACCTCAGAAATTATTGCGTGCCTTGGAACGAGAGGGTGTAGACCCCCGCGGGGCGGTCATGCTGGTCGGCAACGGCTTTCACGAGGTTCGCGATCAAACCGACCAAAAAATGGCCGCCGTCTTCAAGGGATATCACGAAGCGGGGATCATCTTGTTATTTACCGAGGAAAATGCCCTGGCCGTCGACGACCTGCGCGCCACCGCCTGGAATACCTACCATGCCGGATTTAAATATGTGCATGAGAAGTCGGGTCAATGCCTGCGGCCCGCATCGCCACGGCCCC
>SKPJ01000046.1 GCA_007119595.1 Myxococcales bacterium | reverse complement strand
TGGGCCGCTGTGTTGCGAAGCAATGCTTTTTGGCGTCCCCCTTCCACGAGATCCGTTGGGTGTATGTTTAAACTTAATTCCCAAAACTCAGCATCAAGGAAGGGAGTCCAGATTGGCCGCTGGGAACGGCGGGCCTCAAAGGCCAGAGAGCGCATGGCGCGCTCCCATCTCCAACTGTCGAGCCGGTGCAGGCGCAATTGGAAGAAGCGCTCGGCGAGCGACGCGGACTCCCGCTGTGGGGACTCGTTGCCCTTTGTATGGAGCCAGGTTTCGGGGCGTTGCCAGATTGGGATGGACTCCGGCCACTGGGGGAGCATGGCCCGCATCGGACGCAGTTGGAGTTCATCGACGATGGCACTCAATCCGGGCCGTATCCAGTCCGACCATCGCAAATGTGAAAAGGCTTGTCGAAGGTTATGCCAGTCGCGGCGGTGCCATTCGTTTTTGAGCCACATCTTCGGTGGGATCCAGAGCACGTCGTCGGAACCGTTTCCGTAGATGATGGGCAGGGTCTGGTGGCGACGGCGAAGCCAGCGGTGACAGGGCATCTTCCAGGCAAAATCGGGGTGGGCCCCAGGGCCCCAGGCAAGGGGGAATCGGTGATCATCGAGGCGTGATAATGGCCAGTGATCACCGATGGAAAACGGGGTCCATCGAAGGCGGAGGTGATCGGCTACTTCGGAGGCCTGCGGGCCCTCATCGCGGGGTGATCCGGGGTCGGTGAAAGTCACGGCATGGCTTTTCGGGTGGCGCCGGGCGGCGAGGGCTGCCAGGGTGGCGGAGTCGATACCGGCGCTGAGGGCGATGATATGTGGGATATTGCCGTATAGAGCTCCGATTTGATGCAGAACGGAGGACATGCGGGCCACCGGGTGGTCCACCGATCTTCGATGGGGCTGCCACCAGCGATGGCGGGCCGTGATCTGGTGGTTCCCAAACCGCACCGCTTCGGCGGGGCGGATGCGGAATAGATCGGTGTAAACGTCGGCGTCGGTCGTGGTCTGGGTGCCCTGAATAAATTTCGATACATTCGACCATCTGATGTGAGCGCTGGACAGACGATTCGACAGCGACGGCGACGTGGTCACCACCCAGCCCTTTGAGAGTCGAATCATTTGAATTGGATGGCGCCCGAAGCGGTCGCGCCACACCAGAACCCGACGGCCCTGTTGCTCTACAAGCACGCCCGCCATCGGACCGAGGTGGCGATCCAATCCACGAATGCCGTCGATCTGCAAGGTGGTCAACAGACGGGTTGCCATGGGATCGCAGGGGGGGAAATGTCGGTTTCCGCGCTCGCCGCGTCCGTGGCCCACGAAGACCAGTTCGGCACCGTTTTGCTCCGTTTTGCCCAGGTTGGTATGCCGACTACGGCGGATCCCGATGACTTTTGATGCAGACCAATTCCAGCGCTGGCGTATGGGCTCTGGCGGTGGAATTTTTGACAGCCAGACCACGAAATCTCCCATTTGCTCCTCCCCACGATTTCTATTGGCCCCGATCGATGTCTTCTCAGCGAAGGCATCGGGGTTGGACTAAAATCTAAACACGCTCGCCACTGAGTGAGGCGAGAATCCAACGGAAGCTCGAAGAGAAATCCAATCTCGTGCTGGTACTCGTTGCTCGTCCTCGGTGCTGCGGTTGATCGATTCCCATGGGATCGGTAGCTTGCGTCGTTACCGATCCGGGTCGGGCGTAGAAGTTCGGGTTGATGGATTGTTCAAGCAGTACCCGAAGGGTGTGGTGTAGATGAAACTTCGCACAATCGAAATGTTGGGGTTTAAATCCTTTCGCGACCACGTCACCGTCGAGATCAGCGATGGCATGACCTGTATCGTCGGTCCCAATGGGTGCGGAAAGAGCAATGTCGTCGACGCCATCAAATGGGCGATGGGGGATATGTCGCCGAAGAGTTTGCGCGGAAGCTCCATGAGCGATGTGATCTTTGCGGGCACCGAGAAGTTAAAGCCGGCGGGCATGGCGGAGGTGACGCTGACCTTTGAAAATACGGCGGCGACTGCCAAGACCAAGGAGGGGACGCAGACACGCCTCGACGACATTATCGATGAGGCAAAAGATGAGGCAAAGAAGGCAGAGCAGGCCGACACGGATAAAGATTCGGCACCACCAAATCTCAAAGAAGGTGACGGAGAATGGGATCTGGGATCGAGTATTCCCCGCCGATTTCGCAATGTCTCCGAAATCGCGATCACGCGGCGGCTGCACCGCTCCGGAGAAAGTGAATACCTCATCAATAAGGTGACCTGTCGGCTCCGCGATATTCGAAATTTGCTCGCCGGGACGGGGCTCGGCAAACAGGGTTACTCCATTATCGAGCAGGGGCAGATTGGATTTATCGTCAATGCTCGCCCCTCGGAGCGTCGACTCATCATCGAAGAAGCAAGTGGGATCACTCGCTATAAAGATCGCAGAAAAAGAGCGGAACGAAAGCTCGATCGCACCGAACAAAATCTACAGCGCGTCGACGATCTCCTCGATGAGATCGCAAAACAGATGCGCTCCTTGAAGGTCCAGGCCGAGAAAGCTCGGGAGCATCGTGGCTTGAGTCGGGAGTTGGAGATTCTGGAGGTAGCACTACTGCTCGATCGACGCAGTAAGGCCGCCGAAGAGTCAGCAAAATTGAAGCGAAAATTGGCTGCTGCAAAAAAAGAGGCCGAAGAAAAGCGAAAACGGGCCTCGAAAGTCGAGGCGCAACTCGAACAGGCCAGAGTACATGCCCAGCAGGCCGATAAGCGCCACGGCGATGTGACCGAGAATTATTACAAGGTCAAAACCCGCATGAATCTGGCGCGCTCCGATCGCGACCATGCGCGAGAGGCGCGCAAACAGGCATCTCAGCGAAGAAAAGAGCTCATTGAGGATCGCAAGCGCCAGGGCGAGCGCAAGGCCCATGTCGTCGAGGAGTTACAGCGGAGTCGACGAGAGCTGGAGAGTGTGGAGCAGAATCCAGATGGCGCCGCTGATATCATCGGAGGCCTGGAAGACCGGCTGAAGAAATTTCGAGGGGAGCGTCAAGAGGCAGTCCAGCGGCGCTCCGAGTTGCGGCGTCAGCAGGAGAGTCACCAGTCGATGATACAGCGGATCGATGACCGTCTGCAGTGGATTGGGGAGCAGGTCCAGGAGTTGGGGGAGCGCAGCGAATTGCTTCAACAGGAGAGCACGGAACTCAGTGAGGAGTGCAAGGAGCTTGAGCGTGGTGTGTCCAGGCTAATTGTCGATCACGAGCGGGCCGTTGAGGAACTCAAAGCCTGTCGGCGGGACGTCGACGAGGCGGTGGAGGCTTTCGAGGCGGCGAAAGAGGAGGCCAATAAAGCGCGCCACCGGGAGGAGGCATTGGCGCGAAGAATTCTCGAATTGCAGACCCAGATCGATAGCCTCGAAGCATTGCGGGCGCGTGGTGAGGGCTACGCAGAAGGGGTACGCCGCGTACTGGAGTGGGCACGGGAAAACGAACGCGACGATATCCTGGGGCCGCTCGGCGATTTCGTACAGGTTCCGGAGGGAAAGGATACTGCGGTGGCCGTGTTTTTTGGTGATCGTCTCGCCGATATCGTGGTCCGAGATAGACAGGCGGCGCTCGATGCCCTCGCCGTACTCGCCGATGAGGGAACGGGACGCGTCGGGTGTCGAATATTGCCACCGGGCGTCGATGACCCGGCGGAGATGGTTCGTCCATGGCTTGAAGAACTGGAGTTCGTGGAAGCGCTCAACGATGTTCCGGAAGTGACAACCCACCATTTTGGCGCGGCATCGAAGGGATGGGCGACATTTGCGGGCGATGTGATCTTTTCCGATGGCCGCGTCGTCGGGGGTAGTGCCGGGGAGGAAGATGGAGAGCGGCTTCGCCAGGCGCGGAGGCTGGAGCGGTTTCGTCAGGAGTTGAGCGAGGTTACGGCGGAGCATCAAGAGGCCGAGCAACACCTGCTCCGTACGAACGACGAGATGAGTGCTGCCGAACAGCGGCGCGACAAGGCTCGTCAACAGCTTCAGAAGACCAGCCATCGAGCCAGGGGACTGGAGCAGGAATTGGAAAGTGAGCAACGTGAAAAACGGCGTGCCGACGTACGGAGCGAAAAATTAGCGACACAGATCAAAAGCGTTGTGGAAAGCCGCAATGGATTGCTCGAGGAGCAGCGAAACCTCGTCGATCGCCGCGAAAAAACGGAAAAAGCTGCTCCCAAAGTGGCTGAAAAGCTCGACGCCGCGCGCTGGGAAGTACAGGAGATCGAAAAGCGCATAGAGGAAGTGGGTGACGAACTCACAGAACGCAAAATCAAGGTCGCACAGGTCGATGAGCGTCAGCGTCATCTACAGGAGAATATCACGCGGTCCGAGCGAGCGATCGAGGAAGCCAATAGGCGCATTGATCGCTTCGGGCGCGAGATCGAAGAGCAACAAGCGCGGGCAAAGGAAGCCCGATTGCGCGCCGAGACCTTGACCGGCGAGGTACAGCGCCTGGAGGAAAATCACGTAGAACTCGGCGCCGAAGTCGAGGAGATAAAAGGCGTCCTGGAGAAAGCCAATGAGCGCGTGGAGTCATTGGAGCTAGCGATGCTGGGACATCGTCAAGATGTCGACGATGCTCGCGATGTCGTGCAAGCGCTCGAGATGTCGCGGCGCGAGGTACAGCTCGAAATCGAACATACCACGGAACAGTTGCGAGAGCGTTTCGAGCTCGACGTTGCGGCGGCGCGG
>SKPJ01000165.1 GCA_007119595.1 Myxococcales bacterium | reverse complement strand
GGACGTAAAAATTCCGTCGAATATCAGAGCCGTCGGAATATTTTGCGGTTTAGACCGGGTCGGCAACCTCCGGTTCATCGACGTCGTCGGCCACGGGCTCATCGGCGTCGGGTTCATCGGCCTCATCGACCTCCGGTTCTTCGGCCTCGTCCACCACCGGCTCATCGGCGTCTTGGCCCGCTTCATCGACCTTCTGTTGGGCGCGTTTGCGGGTCCGCCGCGCTTTGCGGTCGGCGTCTTTGATATTGGCCAGAATCACCCGCCGGTCTTTCTCGTCGAGAGCCGTAAAGTCCATCATATCGACCAGGGTTCGAATGGCGCGAATCCACTGCAACCGCGCCTGGCGAAGCTCGCTGGCGGAGGCGGCGTCATCGTCGTCATTGGACTGCAACTGGGCCCGCTTTGCTTCGAGACGGGCGATGGTGGTCGCCGTCTCAAGCCAGTCGTCGACCACATCCCACAGCGATTTTTCACCGATGCAGAGCCCTTCGAGTAACGCGCGCTGCTCGTCGGTGATTCGCTTGCGGACCCGCTTGGCCGTTCCCGTCTGCTGGCGGTAGCTGCGCTGGGTAATGGCGAGCCCCTCGGGAAATAGGGTGTCACTGAGACCGATATAACCCTCCTCTTCCTCAATATCGTCGGCCAGCTCGGCGGCGGCCTCCAGGTAGCAATATTCGAAGTTTCATCTCATTATCCTTTGAGCCTGTCGCCTCCTCGCAAATGCGACGCATCCCCCAACGGGCGCGACGCCACGGATCTCCGTGCTCACGAACAAGACGAGCAAAGAAATCGCCCTTGCAATCCGAGACTGCAAAGCCAGTGTCCCCCGGCTCCTCTTTCCCCCGCACCCGCGCGATGTCAAGGCACTGACGCGGTTGGTCGATGAGGACTCCGTCGAAACTTCGGTGGCCACCCGTTGCCCCTTCCGCTTCGCGCTAAAAAGCCGCGCTCAGCACCTTCCCCACGGGGAAGGAGATCTCTGGCGCGGCGGTCTGCCATCCGGTGGTTGGTGGTGATATCTTCCCGTGGCTACCACGAAAAACGGGCTGCACTCAAAGCGCTTAACTTACTGGCATTCGGACTAGATGAGAATTAAACGGGCATCGGCGTGATCCAATCGGCGGGCGCCGGCGGATCTGCTTTGTGGACTTGGAAGGGAAGCTCCAAAAATGCCGAAAAATGCTCCAAAAACCGATCGCAAAAGGCGTCGATATCGACCTCGTCGTCGACGCGGTCCGACAGGCGAGTCATTGGGCTATCGGGCATTCCACAGGGAACGAAGAGAGTAAAGGGGCTTAAGTCATTGGTGAGATTGATGGCGGCGCCGTGGGTGCTGACGCCGCGGGAGACCCTCATGCCGACGCTTGCTATCTTGTGACGAAGTGCCTCGTCGGTGGTCCACAGACCGGGATGGTCGGGGTCGTACTCCGCCGCCACTCCGTATTCGGCGAGGGTCTTCGCAAGACAACTGGCGAGTCCTCGTATGACGTCGACGACACCGATTTCAACGGCGTCGAGCTTGATGATGGGATAGATAACGAGTTGGCCCGGACCGTGATAGGTGGCCTCCCCACCGCGGTCGATTTTGAAAAATTCAACGCCTCGATCGCGCAACGCCTCGAGACCGAAAATGGCGTCGAGGCGTCCACGTTTTCCCAGGGTGACCACCGGAGGGTGTTGCAGACACATCAGGTAGCCCACCGATCCGTCGCCGGCGTCTTGCTGCAGGCGCCGGCGTAGCTCGAGTTGCCACGCCAGCGCCTGTCCGTACGGCACGAGACCGGGTCGAAGCAGGTGCATCATGCCGAGGCAAGGGCGTCGATAAAGGCGGTGTCCACCATGGTGATCGGTGCCTGATAGGTGCGCACTCCGAGCCCGTGTCGGATCAGCAGTTCGACGAATGTGTCGCGGTCGATCAAGGTAATGGGGGCCAATTTCTCCTCCCGGCTCTCCTCGATGGCGTCGTCGTCGATGTCGCCGAGGTGGATGATGACGCCTTCGCTCGCCGAGTAGTGGTGGAGGGTGCCGCGAAGCTCGGTGACCAGGTCATCCGACAATTCCAGATCGTTGTCGCCAACCACCTGAATGCATACCCGTACCTCGGCTAGGCCCTGACGCCAGTCGCTGGTGAAGAAGACATCGCCTTCGGAGGAGCGCTTCGAGACTTTGATATCCTGATATCCCAGTCGCTCCAACAGGGTCAGCGCCAGGTGCTCGATGGCCTCGGGCTTGATGTCGGTCAGTGCGTCTCCCAGGGTCTCGACGGCATCCTGTCGGATCTCTTCGGCGAGGCTCAAGATCGATTGCTCTCGCTCCACAGACGGCTCCGACAGGCCCCACTCGGTCAGGCCCCAGCGGTTTCGGTCGTATTGGATGAATATCGGCCGGTTGCCCTGCTTTTTTCGCAGTTGATTGTCGCCGGCCATCGCGGATTGAACCGTGGCGGAGGCGTCGTGGGTGTGAAAGCGGACCAATTTTCGGTTGAAGATCTCGTCGGCGAGATCTTCGATCTTCATCGGGCGCTGATCGTTGCCGTCGAGTACGGTGTGCGCGGCCTGGGCGATGGCATCCATGCGCACCGGGCCCTCCTCGAGATGACTCCCCGACTGGGAGGGTTTGCGCTGTTTGTTGCGTCCTTTCTTTTTCGACGACGAGCGGCGCTTGCGGCTCTTTCGGTCCGAAGAACGCCGTTTTGAACTCCCACGGCTTTTCTGGCGGCCGTTTCTGCGGTTTCGGCTCTTGGACTCTTTGTCGTCTCGCCGTTTGGCTCGTCGCTTGCTCTTGTCGCGACCATTGGTCTTGTTATTGCTGCGCGAGCGCCGTCGACGCCGGCGGTTGCCGCTCTTTTTGCGTCGGCCGTTGCTCTTGTCGCTGCGCGCTTTTCGACCGTTTTTCCGGCTACGCGATTGGGAACGCGAGCTTTCGGTTTGTTTTCCGTTGGTCGAGTCTTCTTTGCGCGTCTTCTTTTTCTTCTTTTTGCCCAGCGGAAGGCGTTCTCGCCCGTTTTTTTCGAGCTTCTTTTCGTATTCTTCACGCAGTTTATACACCCCGGGGCGGATACTCTCGACAGGGGAGCCGTTGGTCTTTTTGGCTTCCTTCGTCAGCCGTTCACCCATCGTATTTTCCGGGGTTCGCCCTTTGTGAGAGAGCAATTCCTCCTGGATGGCGGCCTCCGTGATTTTTTTATAATGCAGCGGACGTCCGGCGCGATAAAGTACTTCAATGGCAGCTTCGGCAAAGGTCATAGCGGTTGCTCCTGTAGTTCGGAGTCATTTCCGCAGCAGACCGACGGGGCGCAAAGGTGTGTGATACACACACTGGTGGGAGGACTCGACGCCATGGCGTCGAAGTGACAGGACTCTGAATCCCTCCGGTGATGAACCGGCGGGCGGGGGATGAATCGTCGAGTCGGACGGACCGACTCGCTCCGGGGAGTCTTGGGCGGTCCTCCCGGACCGTAATTGCGTCTGATCAGTCAAAAGCAAGCGGAAATTTCTCGGTTTGGTCAAGATCATGGATGCAGCGTGTGGACTCGTCAGCCGGGGGGTCTATCGAAGGAACCCGCGGTCAATGAATCGACAACATGCAGCACCTAAGAAAAAAGATGGTTTAAGCGTAATATTCCCATCCAAAACGGTCCGATGGGCAAATCCCCAAATCGTCAGTGGGCGAGCAACGCCTGGTGGTGAAACGCAAAAGCAGCGTCGTCTTCAGCCCACAAAATGGGGGCGATACGAAAAAGCCCCGCGTGATCGATGTCATCGCGGGGCGTGGCGTTACTCCTCTTCAGAAGCCTCTTCGTCGGAAGCTTCTTCGTCGGAAGCCTCTTCGTCGGAGGCCTCTTCGTCGGAAGCTTCCGATTCTTCGCCTTCCTCGCCAATTTCCTCCTCGTCGCGCGATAGATTGTAGCGCTTGAGGAAGCGATCGACGCGACCTTCCGTATCGACCAATTTTTGTTTGCCCGTATAAAAGGGGTGGGTATAGGCACTGATATCGATGTTGACGACGTAGTGTTCCACACCGTCAATCTCGCGTGTCTTCTCAGAGGTGAGGGTCGATTTTGTGACGATTTCATGTTCCCCGTCGACAAAAACGACTGGATGGTATTCCGGATGGGTATCGGCTTTCATGAGTGAGCTCCTATTCGGCCTTCGGCTGTCCCTGTGATACGCCACGATCGTTCGATGACCGGGGCGGAACAGCGCAGTGAATCAAAAAAGTCGGGTTGGCGGTCTGAACTGGTATCGCATATTTCTTTATGGGCGTTGCCCTGATGGCAGACCGACGGATGGGCTTGTAGCGAAATTTTGCACATAGCACAAGAGTTTCGGTGATCCCCGTCCCCATTACTGCAGTGATTCCGACACAAACGATTCGAGCACAAGGGAGAATTCAGTGGAATTGAGTCAAGCCGGATGGCGCCCCGAGGTTCGCGATGCTCTGTGCACGCTTGCACAGCGCGGTTCAAACGACGGCGCGCCAGTGGTCTTTGATTTCGACAATACCTGCATCGCAGGTGACGTGGGGGAACTCTTTGGTCATTTTCTCGTGGAAACCATGCGCTATCGCTACGATCTGGACTCCTTTTGGGAGTTGATTCACCCCGCTGATGGACGTCAGCGGCTGCGGGAATTGACGCAACGGGCATTGGCGGTCGACGAGGTTTTGCGCTCCTCCTCGGAGGCCTATGAGCGTTATCTATCCGAGATGGCTGCACTTTACG
>SKPJ01000222.1 GCA_007119595.1 Myxococcales bacterium | reverse complement strand
GACGGATATTTTGGCAAGACGCCGAATCGAACGAGAGAAGTTTCGACAGATATTGCCACCGGACTACGAGCACGGAGACGCGGTGGTGGGGGAATTGTACAAAACCCTGGGAACTCGGTGGGCGGAGCGAGCTTTATTTGCTGTCGATGATGGCGAAGTAATGACGGTGGCTTATTTTGACGATCATTTTTTGGTGATTGAGCAGTGGAGTGAGGAATCAGCCACCGATTGGCGCAGTTGGTGGCGAGGACGGCGAAGTCTGCGAGATCGCGTCATTGCGCTGGATCTGGGATACCAGGCGCGATTGTCGGGTGAATCGATGATTGGAATCGACATTGGGCGTCAACGTTTGCGCCGGTTGGAACGGGGAGTTTTGGGATTGATGCGCGACGCCATGATAGGAGACGAATCGCTGCAGATGAGGCTTTGTCGAGGTCGCGTTGACGTGTTGTCATTGGTCACGTTGACCAATCAACTTTTGAGTGGGGAGACATAGGGGACTTTGATTTAAACTCTGGCCAAGCGATGGCTGGCAGCCCATTGTTGTGAGGGGATGAGGTGAGCTTGAGTTTTTAGGGGGGCGGCATTTAGGATTCGACCTCGCGCGAAGTGGTATTTGCAGAGGTGAGAATTCGTTCTGTTTTGACAGATTCTAAGAGACCGGATCATCGAGGGGGGATTTGGTGGCCCCATGATCCCGGGCCCCGGCCTGCGGATATACCGAGTATCGATGTCGTGATTCCAGCTCTCAACGAGGAGCGGAGTCTGCCGCTGGTGCTCGAGGCGCTTCCCGAGCAGTGGATTCGCACAGTGGTGGTCGTCGACAATGGGAGCAGTGATCAAACTGCTGCCGTGGCCGGTGAGGCCGGTGCGATCGTCGTCGACGAACCACAGCGGGGATACGGAGCGGCGTGTTTTCGCGGAATTCAAAGATTGCGCCGTGATCCGCCGAAGATCGTGGTCTTTATCGATGCCGATTATAGTGATGTGCCGCAGGAGTTGCCCCGGTTGGTGGCACCAATTATTTGTGGAGAGGCAGAATTGGTCATCGGAAGCCGAACGATCGGTGCCCAGGAGCGGGGCGCTCTGCTTCCCCAGGCAGTGGTGGGCAATAAGCTGGCCTGTCTGTTGATGGAGTTTATGTACGGCTATCGGTTTTCTGATCTGGGGCCGTTTCGAGCGATCACCTGGCAGGCCTTGGAGGGATTGCAGATGAGAGACCGCGATTTCGGGTGGACGGTGGAGATGCAGATTAAGGCGGCGCGTCAGGGCCTGGCGGCTGTCGAGGTGCCCGTCTCGTATCGCAAGCGAGTGGGAGTATCGAAAATCACGGGTACCGTGCGCGGGACGGTCCTGGCCAGTTATAAGATCTTGTACACATTGATGCGGGAGTATTTCGACCAGTTGATTGGCCGGGAGCAACGATAGTGAGTGAAGCGATAATTGTATTTGGGAAGACGGCCCGACCCGGCAAAGTCAAGACCCGCTTTTGTCCACCGTTGGCTCCGGAGGAGGCGGCCCAACTCTACGATGCTTTTGCGCGGGATGTGATGGTGACGGCGAAGCGCTATCGAGATGAGCGCAACGAAAGAGGAGCCGATCCTTCGGAGAGAGTAGTTGTGTGGCTAGCGTGGGATGGCGCGGTCGACGACCCGTTGGCTCAATTTGCCCGGGAAGATATGGGTTTTGAGTGGATGGAGCAAAGGGGCAGTGATTTGGGGAGTCGATTGCGCAATGCGGTTTCAAATGTGCGCGATATGGGAGCGGCACCGGCCATCGTAGTGGGAACGGACTCGCCGAGTTTGATGCCCGAGCATCTGGAGACAGCACGTCTGTTGTTGCGAGGGAATGACGTGGTCTTTGGCCCATCGTTTGATGGAGGATATTATCTGGTGGGCGTCGATGATGTTGCAGCGGCGAAGCCCCTTCCGGAGCACGTGATCTTCGAGGAGATTGCGTGGAGTTCGGCGAAGGTGTTGGAGCAGAGTTGGAGCCGCGCTCAAAGGGGAGGGCTCTTGTGCGATTTGATGGGGTTCTGGTACGATATCGACACTTTTGAGGAACTAAAAAAGAGACAGTTTCATCTGTGTGACTATCTGGCCAGTCGAGATCCTCTAGTTGCCCAATACACCCGAGAACTGATGGCTTCGAAGAAATTCGAATTCAATTCACGGTGACCGGAGATACGGCAGCAGAGGTTCGTCATTTTAAATCAACAGTCGGGACGTAACGTGACTGAAAAAGGTGTTCGAGAGTGTTCTGCGGGAGCCGTTTTGTTTCGCGAAGGTGAGCAAGGCGACCGCATGTACGTCATCAAATCGGGGCGAGTACGCCTGACCAAAATGATCCACGACTCGGAAGTGGTGATCGAAGAGTTGAGCGATGGCGAATTTTGTGGGGAGTTGGCCATGCTCGGCGTGTCCGAGCGGCCGGTGACGGCTGTGGTCACCGAGGATGCCTCGGTCATCCAGGTCCAGACGGATCAATTCGAGGATATGATTCGAGGTAATACGGATATCGCCTTGAGGATGCTCAAGAAGCTGACTCAGCGGCTTACGCAAGCCCAGTATCGAGTCAGCAATTTGATTCTGCGATCCAATACGGCGCGGATACTTCATCAGTTGAAAGCAGAAGCCGATCGCCACGATGCAGATCACGGTGAGACGGTTCCCATTCCGGATGACTTGGCCGATGTGCTGGCTCTGGAGATCGGTGAGGTCAAGCAGGTCCTCGGAAAATTGGTGCGAGACGAATTTATCAGCATCGACAATCGAGGATATTTTCAGATCGTCGATCCACAGGCCTACGACCGCTACCTTCGCTATCTGGAACTGCAAGACCGATTTTCCTTCAATTAGCCGGGGAACCCTCCAGCCAAAATACTAAACCAGTACTACTTCGAAACGCGGAGTTTTGACTTCGCCAGGACATCGACTGTGCGGTCGCTTTCCCTCCAGGTAGCGCTGCTGGCTGTCGGTCGATCGAACGCACATCTGTCTGTCCTGACGTTGCCAAATTCTCCGGTTTCCATCGTAACACTGGTATCGTCTCGCCGACGGCTCGGACCGATTTGCTCAACAGGCTATTTGATGAGCTGGGATAAGCTGGTAGACAAGCTGTATGGACTGCGACGCTTTGGCATCAAGCCGGGGCTGAAGAGAATACTCAGCGCGCTGGGGGAGGAAGGCAATCCAGACAAAGCCTATGAGATTGTTAGTGTAGGAGGGACCAACGGGAAGGGAACGGTGGCGTCGATGATCGCCGCCCTTTTGCAGGCCCATGGCTATCGAGTGGGTCTGTATACCAGCCCGCATTTGATCGATGTACGGGAGCGGTTTCGGGTCGACGGTCAGCCGTTGCCACAGGCCGAAGTGGAACCCGTACTGGAGCATGTATTGGCGGCTTACGGTGGCGGCGAAGCCGTCGATGGGGGCAAGCTGACGTTTTTCGAGGTGACGACCCTTGTAGCGGCCGTGGTGTTTGCAGACCAGGAGGTCGACTTTGCAGTGTTCGAGGTGGGACTCGGAGGGCGATTGGATGCAGTGAATGCGATGGAGCCGTCGCTGAGTGTCGTGACCACAATTGCCCGAGATCACACGGAGTATCTAGGAGAAGAGCTTAGAGATATCGCGATGGAAAAGGCCGGTATATTTCGGGCCGGCATACCGGCCGTCATTGGAAAGCAGGATTTCGAAATTGCGAGACAGACACTGCTCGAGACTGCTGAGGCGGTGGATGCTGTGGCTATCGAGACCGGAGCAGGCGATGGAGAAAGCGGCTTTGAAAGCATTGCCGACAGACACCGACGAACGGCTGAAGTGGCGGTGCAGACATTGCTCGATGGTCCGAGGATGAAAGGGGTCAATGATCAGGGATTCGAACGATGGCGCTGGCCGGGACGCTTCGATGTGTTGGACCCATGGAGTGGCGATCGGCAATTGGTACTCGATGCGGCGCATAACCGAGCCGGGCTCCAGGCGTTGGCCGAGCATATCAGGGGTTATAAGAATACCATTGGTGCCGTGATTTGGACGTCGATGCGCGAAAAGGACCCCGGTGATATAGAGAGCTTCTTCGAGGAACTCGGTGTGGGAGTCTGGGCAAGTCTGGTGAAAAATGAACGGTGCCGAAGCAGCGACGAGCTTCAGGGTTTTGTTCCCCGACGCTGGTGGAGAGGTTCGGGAACCACGCAGGATGTGCTGCGGCGGGTGCGTGGCGGCGAAGAAGGGGATGTATTGATATTTGGCTCGGTGTTTTTGTTGGGCGAGGTCTTCGAGGCGTTGGGTTGGCGGGTTTCGGAGCTCGTGACCTACGTCGAAGATTGAGCGGTTGGACGCAGTGCTTATGTTGGTCGAGAAGAGTTGCCCGAGCGATAGTCGTATACAAACGCGCGTTAGGAGTAGGAGTCGGTGATGGCGAACGAGTCGGAATTCGAGGAGCGACCAGAAAAGACGGCATACCACGCCAATAAGCGAGAGCTGTTAAAGAAGGGCAAAGAAAGGGGAGAGCTGGATTGGGAGGATATTGTCCGTGCGCTACCGCGGGAGTTTCTCAACAGCGTGGAGATGGAGGTCTTTTTGTTTACCTGCAAGAATATGGGGATCGATATCAAGGGAAAGCCGGAGCGATGATCGATCGCTCTTCGCGACAGCAGATACAAAAAAGCCCCCGGATTGGCTCCGGGGGCTTTTTTTAGAACATCACAATCAGCTCACATCATGGCAGTGAG
>SKPJ01000074.1 GCA_007119595.1 Myxococcales bacterium | reverse complement strand
TTCTTCTTCCTCAGCTTTGGCTTCTTCTTCCTCAGCTTTGGCTTCTTCTTCCTCAGCTTTGGCTTCTTCTTTTTCGGCTTTGGCTTCTTCTTCGGCCTTGGCTTCTTCTTCCTCAGCTTCGGCTTCTTCTTTTTCGGCCTTGGCTTCTTCTTCCTCAGCCTTGGCTTCTTCTTCCTCAGCCTTGGCTTCCTCGGCCTTTTTGGCTGCTTCCGCCGCCGCCTTTTTGCGGGCTTCTTCCCGTGCTTTTTTGCGCGCAGCAGCCTTGGCAGCGCGGGCGGCTTCTTCGGCCCCTTCTTCGCTGAGATCCACGACCGGTTCGCCGCGCTTCATCTTGCGGATGAGTGACCGAACCGTATGGCTCGGCTGAGCTCCGACACCGAGCCAGTAGTCGATGCGCTCGCCGTCGAGACGAATATCCGGGGGATCGGGCACTGGATTGTAGGTGCCCAGAATTTCGATGAATCGTCCGTCGCGGGGAGACCTCTGGTCGGCGGCGACGATACGGAAAAACGGATTTTTGCGAGCGCCGCGGCGCTGAAGTCGTAGTCGAACAGTCATGGGAATATTTTCTCCACTTACTCTTTGTGTTACCAAACGATACGAAAAAAGCGGCTCCCAGCCCTGGGCCAGGAGCCAAAATAAGGATCGATCAAAGCTGGCAGACGTTAGGGGTTGCTCGCGGTGGTGTCAAGAACGACGGTCCATCAGATCGTCACTCCGCAAAGGCCGCTTCTACCAGGGGCGCCAACTCGCCATTTTCATGCATCTCCATGAGAATATCGGAGCCGCCGACGAACTCGCCGTCGATGTAGACCTGGGGAATGGTCGGCCAGTTGGAGAACTCCTTGATTCCCTGGCGTTTTTCCTGGTCCTGGAGGATGTCCACGGCGTGAAATTGTTTGCCATAGGCGTCAATAATCGCCGCCGCCCGTGCGGAAAATCCACACATCGGCTGTGCCGGGTTTCCCTTCATATACAACACGATTTTGTGGTCGGTGACCTCTTTTTGAATCTCGCTTTGGATGTCCCCGCCTTCGTCGCGTGATTTGGGCTGCCCCTCTCCACCGGCCTCCTCGGTATTGGCCAGCGGCAGGGAGATGGATTTGTCGTTGTCGTCGCTCATCAAGAGACCTCGGGGTTTGAAAAAAGAACTTGCAGCGAACAAAACCGGTGACGTGCGTCGGAGATTCCAGCGCCGCGGAATTACTGCGATTGTTTCGCCCACTCCTGCGGGGTGTAGACCTCGAGGGTCAGGGCGTGGATGGGGCCTTTCATCTCCTCGGCGAGGGCGTCGTAGACCATCCGGTGGCGAGTGACGCGGTTTTTGTCGGCAAATTGCTCGGCGACGACCCGCGCTTTGTAGTGGTCCTTGGTGCCCGTCAGGTCCTGAACATCGACGTCCGCATCAGGCAGGGCAGCCTGGAGTTTTTCGACGATTTCTTCTGGTTCGATCATGGTTTTTCTCCGTCGGCTCGTGCCGCGAATTGAGATGGTGCGAATTACTTAGTGACTCGCTTCTCACAATGCAAGGTCGCCGTCACGGGAGTTGCGCGGCTCACCGCTTGGATTCCTTTTCTTTACCTCGGCGCATCCGTGTTTACAGCTTTGCCCACGCAGCACAAGAGGGCGCTCATCTAGCTACCTTGACCCCCCACGGTGCTTGTCACTATAAGGTGCTCGCGCAACCGTCCGACAAATGATCGATCCCCCATTTAGAGGAAAGGAGATATATGGCCACGTCAAGTATTCGAAAGGCTGCCGTCATTGGTTCCGGTGTCATGGGCAGCGGCATCGCCGCTCATCTGGCAAACGCTGGAATCGAAGTCTATCTGCTCGATATTGTTCCCCCCGAGCCGGGCGAGGACGACGACGTCAACGATCCGGAGTTTCGAAATCGATTCGCGACGCAGAACAAAGAAAAGCTGCGCAAGCAAAAGCCGTCTCCCATCTATACCGAGCGGGACCTCGACCTGATCACGCCCGGTAATATGGACGATCATCTGGAGTGGTTTTCTGAGGTGGATTGGGTGGTCGAGGCAGTTCCCGAGAATATGGACATCAAGCAGGCCACCTTCGCCAAGGTCGAAGAGCACGTGAACGACCACGCCATCATCTCGTCAAATACCTCCGGGCTTTCCATCGATGGTATGCTCGAAGGGCGTAGCGATAGCTTTAAAGAGCGCTTCCTGGTCACCCACTTCTTCAATCCCGTTCGCTATATGAAGTTGTTGGAACTCGTCGAGGGGCCCGATACGTCCTCTGACGTGGTTGATACCATGGTGAAATTTGGACGCGACACCCTTGGAAAGGGCATCGTCTTCGGTAAGGATACCACCAATTTCATCGCCAATCGCATCGGGGTCCACGGCATGATGACCATCATGCACCTGATGGACGACTACGACATGACCATCGAAGGGGTGGACGCCATCTTCGGAAAACCCATGGGGCGACCGAAGTCGGCGGTGTTTCGCACCGCCGATATGGTCGGTCTCGATACCTTTTTGCACGTCGCCAAAAATTGCTACGACACCCTCACCGATGACGAAGAGCGAGACATCTTCGTCGTCCCCGATTTCATGGTCGATCTGGTCAATGATGGGCGCACCGGTCAAAAGGCGGGCGCTGGATTTTATCGAAAGACAAAGTCTGGCATCGAGACCTTGAAGCTCGAAGACAACAGCCTCGACTATCGCGACCGCGACAAGCCGAAATTCGATAGCACCGGTAACGCCAAAGGTGCTCCTGCAGATCGAATTCGCGCCGTCGTCGTCGACGGTGAGGACAAGGCCGCCGAGTTCGCCCGGGAGGTCACCCTCCGTTCGCTGGCCTATACGGCGCGACGCGTCGGTGAGATCGCCGACGATGTCCTCAATATTGACCGCGGTATGCGGTGGGGATTCAATTGGGATCTCGGTCCCTTCGAAGTCTGGGATGCACTCGGATTGGAGTGGACCTACGAGCAGATGAAGAACAACGATATCGACGTCCCGAATTGGGTCGGTGACATGATCTCCGGTGGCGTGGAGTCCTTTTATCGATGGGAGAATGACACCCAGTATTATTACGATGTGCAATCCAATGAGTATCAGCCGATAGCTCGCAGCGATCGCGAGTTGTCCGTCGATCTGCTCAAGCGCGCCGAAGGTGATAAAAAGGTCTTCGGAAACTCTTCGGCATCTCTGTATGACATGGGAGATGGCGTCGCGTTGTTGGAGTTTCACACCAAGATGAACGCCGTCGACCCCGACCTCATCGAGATGATGCACAAGAGCATCGACGAGGTCGAATCCAAGGACTGGGAAGGTCTGGTGATCGGAAACGACTCCGACAATTTCTCGGCCGGTGCCAACCTGATGCTGGTGATGATGAACGCCAGGGCCGGGAACTGGGACGATATCGAGTCGATGGTCGCCAACTTCCAGGATGCCAATCAGCGCATGCGCTATAGCTTCAAGCCCGTGGTGGCCGCGCCGAAGGGGTTGACCCTCGGCGGTGGCGCCGAGGTGGCGCTGGGAGCCAATGGAATCCAGGCTGCCGGTGAGCTTTATATGGGGCTCGTCGAGGTCGGCGTGGGGCTTATCCCCGGCGGCGGTGGCAACCTTCAATTGATGCGAAACGTCTTTGGAATGCACGCCGGCGACGAGGACTTTGACGCCCTCCCATTTCTCCAAAACATCTTCATGACCATCGGCCTCGGCGAGGTCGCAAAGAGCTGTGAAGAAGCTCGGGAGTTTGGATTCCTATCGCCCACCGATCGGGTGACCATCAACGATGACTTCTTACTGGACGCCGCCAAACAGCGTGTGCTCGGCATGGCCCGTAGCGATTTTCGACCGCCTCGTCCGGCGAAGTTTCGGCTTCCCGGTCCCGACGGCGTCGCCACCATCGACATGCTCCTGTACAGCATGGAGCAAAATGGCCAGATCTCGGCACACGATCGCCTGATCGGCAAAAAGCTGGCCAACGTCATCTGTGGTGGTCAGACCAGCCCGGCCGTGCTTATCGAAGAACAGGCCCTGCTCGATCTGGAGCGGGAGGCCTTCATGTCGCTATGTGGCGAGGAAAAGAGCCAGGAGCGGATGCAGCATATGCTTATGCACAACAAACCGCTTCGCAATTGATGAGTCTCGCCGGGCGGGTTCGCTTACCGGAATGCGCCCGGCATTGTGCAGGTTGACTCAGTACCAATTCTTTTCGCCGAGGGTCCCCGAGGACATCGGCACTTTTTGAGGAGAGATTCATGACCATTCAAGATGTCGTCATTACTTCCTATGTGCGAACACCTTTTACGAGAGCCAAAAAAGGTGGGCTCAAGGATACTCGTCCTGACACCATGGCCGCCGCGGTGATCCGAGAAGCAGTCGAGCGCTCCACGGGACTCGAGCCCGCTGAGATCGAAGACGTGGCCATCGGTTGCGCCATGCCGGAAGCGGAGCAGGGAATGAACGTCGCCCGCATCGCCTCCGTGATGGCCGGGCTTCCCGATTCGGTTCCCGCCATGACGGTCAATCGTTTTTGCTCCTCCGGAGTGCAGACGATCTCACAGATGGCAGAGCGGATCATGCTCGGAGCCATCGATGTCGCCGTCGCCGGTGGAACGGAGTCGATGACCATGATTCCCATGGGAGGCAACAAGGCCTCGGCAAATCCGGATATCATGAATGATTACCCGGAAATCTACACTCCGATGGGTACCACCGCTGAGAACGTCGCCAGTCGCTTCGACGTAGCGCGACAAGATCAGGACGAATTCGCCTACCGAAGTCATCAAAAGGCGGTCGATGCCTGGGAGCGCAATTTCTTCGACGGCGAAGTCATGGCCGTGGAAACCGAGATCGTAGGTAGCGATGGAAAGCGACACGAGACCACCGTCGATCGCGATGACGGTCCGCGTCCCGACACCTCGGTGGAGGTGCTCTCCGGGCTGCGTCCGGCCTTCAACCCCAAGGGAACCATCACGCCCGGCAACGCCTCGCCATTGACCGATGGGGCGGCAGCGACGGTGCTGATGAGTGCCGATAAAGCCGAGCAATTGGGTCTGGAGCCCATGGGCTACTATCGCGCTTTCCAGGTCGCCGGGGTGGCTCCGGACATCATGGGAATCGGACCGGTGCCGGCGATCCGCAAACTCCTCAAAAAAGAGGGGATGAGCATCGACGACATCGATCTCTTCGAGATCAACGAAGCGTTTGCCAGTCAGGCCCTGTATTGTCAGCGCGAGCTCGGCATCGATGGCGATAAGCTCAACGTCAATGGTGGAGCCATCGCCCTCGGTCACCCCCTGGGAGTCAGCGGCACCCGCATGGCCGGAACACTGCTCCGGGCCCTGGAAGAGTCCGGCGGTCGCTACGGCGTGGTCAGCATGTGCATCGGTGGCGGCATGGGCGCTGCGGCGCTTTTTGAGCGCACCTGATGATTCAATAAAATCGGTGAACGCCGTCCAGTGAATCGAGAGGCACCGCAATATCGCGGTGCCTCTCGATTTTCAGGGAACCAAATTTTTTGGGGAACCAAATTTTTGCCAATTCCTTCAACTCATGTTCCAATTCCATCTGTTGTACTGACAAGGATGTCGACGACAGGTGAGGAAAATGAAGAAGGAAGCGGGGTTTTTGAATTCGACGTGGCTCGTTTTATCGGCGCTGGCTTTGATCGCTGTACTGGGAGCCGTCGGTTGTTCGACATCGGCGGCGACGGTGACCAGCCCGAGCGGTAGTGACCACGAGGTAGAGGGGATCGCCAGTTGGTATGGCGAGAAATACCACGGCCGCCAAACGGCCAGTGGAGAGAGATATAATATGCACGCCCATACGGCGGCCCATCGCACGTTGCCCTTCGGCACGGTGGTGCGCGTTCGCTCATTGAACGGAGGTGGCGCAGTGGTGGTGCGTATCACCGATCGCGGTCCCTTTATCAAGGGACGGGTCATCGATCTTTCCTACGCCGCCGCGCGGGACTTGAATATGATTCGAGCGGGCCTCAAAGAGGTGGAGCTAGAGGTCGTCAATTGGTGATTGCAAGCTGATGAAGGGGAGGCAGCGATGGTCGCGCGGTTTGTCAATCGATGGACGGCATTGGCTGACGAGGCCTTGTGGTGCTCATTGATCGTCGATATCGAGATCGACAAATTCAAAATGATCACCATGAAAATTTCGAAATTGAATGGTTTCGCCGTACTCAGTTGGGCGGCGATCGACGATATAATCCGGCACCAATTCTACCTTTCCGCCGCCGCCGGGGAGATCGATGACGAAGTCCGGAACGCCGACCCCACCGATGCGTCCGCGCAGGTGATCCATGATATCGAGCCCGGTCTTTAAGGGGGTGCGAAAGTGGGTGATTCCCTGGGCCATATCGCATTGGAGCATGTAGTAGGGACGGCAGCCGTGGCGCAGTAGTCTTCGATTGAGCGACAACACCGTCTGCGGGTCGTCGTTGATTCCACGGAGCAGGACCATTTGGTTTCCCAGCACGCAACCGGCGCGAACAAGGCGTTGCAGGGCAGCAGTGGCCCCCGGGACCAATTCCGAGGGGTGATTGAAGTGGGTATTGATATAGATCGGGGCGTATTCGCTGAGTATGTCGGCCAATGCCTCGGTGATTCGCTGCGGCAGGGTCACCGGATTGCGCGTCCCCAGGCGGATGACATCGAGGTGGGCAATGTCGCGCAACCGACCCAGAATCTCTTCCAGGCGGGCGTCGGAGAGGGTCAATGGGTCACCGCCGCTGATGATGACATCGCGGATTTTCGGGGTGTCGGCGATGTAGTCGATGGCGCGCTCGATTTGTCGTGTCGAGGCCGCCGTGGTGGGATTGGATACTTTGCGCTTGCGGGTGCAATGACGGCAATACACCGGACAGTTGTGAGAGAGATACAACAAAGCCCGGTCCGGATAACGGTGAGTCAAACCCGGCACCGGCATATGGGCTTCCTCGGCGAGGGGGTCGCTGTGTTCAAAGGAGTGCACTTGCTGCTCGGCGAGACCGGGTATTGCCTGGCGGCGAATCGGGCACTCCGGATCGGTGGGCGCCATCAACGCCGCGTAGTGGGGAGTGACGGCGACCCGAAATCGATCGGAGCACGCGGCGAAGGCTTCTCGCTCATCTGCAGTCAACTCCAGAACACCGTCGAAATCCTCAGGGCGTCGAAGTCGGTGCTGCTGCTGCCAATGCCAACTCTTCCACTGCGCGGAGGTGATTGACGCAAAGCGGCTCGGTCGTTGACCATAGGAACTGGAAGACAGGTCGGTCATGATCGATCGGAAAGTGGTGACGACGTCAGTAGCGGTAACACTCCGTTGGTGGAGCGAGCGATGAGTTCACCGATTGGTTGGCCCCGAGAATCGACAATATGTCCGCGCAAACTCAATAGCGAATCCAGTGGGGCCGAGGGGGCAAACTGGCGAGTGCCTAGAAACCGGCAGGCGTCATCATCATTGTCGCGAAATCCAAATTGGTAGCGAATCGAAGGGGTGGGAAACCAGTGTACTCGCACGGTGCCCTTGACCGGACTGGCAGTGGCGATCTCCGGAATCGTCACCGTGCCGTTGAGATGACCTTCGGTCTTCGAGCGGGGCCAGGGAAAGGTCGGCCACAAGATCTCGAAATCCAGATCAACGGGAGGCTGGGATGGTTTCGACTTCTCCCGGCGCAACACTCCGTGTAGGCGCTCCCCGAAGCGAAAGCGGTCGGAGTCGAGCGATGTGGAGCGTCGTTCGGCCATGGCATCCAAGCTAAACCGGGGAGCCCATCCCTGGCGTTGGTACCACCGGATGGTGGCCGCGATCCCTCGCCGAAAATCGGGCCATTGTGGTGCCCATCCCAGGGCGCGCAATTTGTCGGCAACGACAATGGCGTCATCTCGAAGATAAAATAGGGCGTCTCGATTTAGCCGCGGGGATAGCGGGCTGTCGATACCATGGGCACTCTGGACGCGCCGCCATAGAAACTGCAGCACTGAGCGCATCTGCTCAAAGGCCCAGTCCTTGTCCAAAAGCGGTCCGAGCAGCGTCCACAGAGTCAACGTCGGCATCCGCACCGACGGGCCGAGGTCGATGCCATAGCCCTCGATGATGGAGGTCAACACTTCGCCGAAGCTGAGCGCGTTTTCGTCGGCTACATTGAAGATCTGATCTCGGGCATCCCGGTGGCCCAAAACGACCTCCACGGCGCGGGCGGCATCGCCGACATGGCACCAATTGGTGCGCGGGCCTCCGCTGAGGGCCGGCAGATAACGCGAAATGCCTCGCAGGATTGCCGGAAGGGGAATCATCCCCGCCCCCATCGTGGTGCATCCCGGGCCGTATAACAGACCGGGACGAAGTATGGTCAGAGACGGAGCATCCTCCAGGGATTCGGCCAGTTTGCTCAGTGTCTCTTCGGCAGCCAGCTTTGATTCCTCAAAGGCGTTGTAGGCCTCCGTCGCAGATTCCTCCGTACATACACCGGAATCGGCCCGGTATACGGTGGCGCAGCTTATATGAACGAAATGCTCTACACCGGCGTCCGTCGATAGTTGAAATAATTTTCGCGACAGTTCGCAATTGAGTTGCCGAAGTCGAAAGGTGGGCGCAGACAGGCTCGTTACACCGGCGCAATGCACCACTGCCTCGCAGCCCGTGAGCAATTTCCGGAGAGCGTTGTCTTCTGCCACTTCGTAATGCCAGTCCACGGATTCCATGTCATCGAGCAGCGATGTTCGATGGACCTCTTCGCAGGCCCGCCGATCGATGGCCCGCACGTGGTAGCCCGATTGGACCAGGATTCGAACCACATGAATGCCGAGTCCACCGGTGGCGCCGCTGACGAGCACGGTCGTGGGTCGATCGTGGGGCTCTTGTTCTTCACCTTGGGTCATCAGTTGCTCCGAGAGCACTTTTCTTCATTGCCATTGCCATCTGCTTTATGGCTGAAAGTGAACTCGGCGACAAGCCGGCAGCGGTCTCAGGTCTCGAGGCGGCGGAGCGCGAACCACTGAGTAGACTTGAATTTCGCCCACGGCGGTGATACTCCTCCCCGTCTCGGATGGGCTGGCATTTTCGAGTGGTCACCCTGTCTGGACATATTCAATGAATACCGCGGGCCGCTCGCATCGGCGAGCAGAAGACCTCGACAACACCGGCTGGAATCCCTGATGGGTGGCAAGTCCTGGAGAATTGATTGCCCCCTGTGCGTGATGGAGAAACACAATGGAACTTCTAGACAAAATTGCTGCCGATCATATTCGCGACGATCTTCCCGAATTTCGATCCGGGGATACCGTTCGAGTCCACATGTTGATCCGTGAGGGCACCAAAGAACGAGTTCAGATCTTTGAGGGCGTCGTCATCTCCCGCAGTGGCTCCGGTATTGAGGAGACGATGACGGTCCGCAAGATTTCCCACGGCATCGGTGTGGAGCGCATCTTTCCGGTCCACAGTCCACGAGTGGCTAAGATCGAGGTGGCCTCCATCGGACGCGTGCGGCGCGCAAAGCTTTATTATCTTCGCGAACTGTCCGGCAAGAGCGCGCGCATTCGCAGCAAGAGAACACGCAAAGGGGTCTGATCCCGTTCGGGTCGGAAAATCCCAAAATAGGTCCAGCACGGTGGGGCTGTAAGTCACGTCTTTACCCTCTTTGCATATCCGGCGTATGATACGAGGGGTTTTCACGATTCACTTCTCGTGCATCAGGTCTCTCTGCACCCATGCATCTTCGCGAGTTGATATTTCAGGGCGTGCTCGGTGAAAAAAAGCCACGACGGTTGCGGCCCGAAGGGGCCCTTTCTCGGGTTTCTTTGCCGGCCGGCGTTTCGGTGGAACAGATCCACGATCTTCTCATTGCCTGCCTGTATCCAATGTATCTGGGGGAAGAAGAGCACCGACGGCTACAGTTTTCTCGGGATGCCAAGATCGCTGCCGTGATGAAGTCATCGCATGGTGTCTTTCGCGTCATCCGGCGTGATGACGCTCCGAGTGTCCGTTTGCAGCGCAAGAAAAAAGATGGGTATCAAGACGTTGCTTCGGGGGCGACCTCCGTTCAGTCCACCCTTCGCGAAAAACTCGATTTTCCGCGATTGGAGGCTTTCTTTCCCCTCCATTTGTGGCGCTTTGACAGCAGTGTATTGCCCTCATTGGCCGCCGGGGCAGAATTCGGCGACGACCCGCGTATCCCGGAGGTCGTCGAGGAGTATCTCACCGCCATCGAAGTGGAGTCCATCGAAGATGAAATCAAGGAATTGGAAGTCCAGATCACGGACGGAAAGGAGGCCCTCGGAGAGGGGTCGAAGATCGCCGATAAATTGAGCCGGGCGCAAGAGAAGTTGAAGGAAATTGCCGTCGAGGAGATGAGTGATCAAGAGATCGAATTGCTTCAAAATAAGGATGAACAACTCGAGGAGTTTCGAGCGAAATTGGGTCGGTTGCGCACCCAGGAAGATACGGAATTGGAGCAGATCAATCGGCTCATTCCCGACTCCCCAAAGAGGGTTCCCCGTTTTTGGATCGGTGTCGCCATCGCACTGCTGGCGCTGGTAGCGAGTTTCGTCTTTCACGAAACGCACCGCATCGTCGCTCTGGCGGCCGTTCCTGGCTTTGCTTTGGGGGGCTTTGAGTTGCTGCATTATTTCAACAATATGGGGCGGGCGAGCCTACACAAGGTGCGGTTGGAATCAATCCGGCGTCGAATCAGCCAGGTCCAGGAGGAGCAAATCCTATTTGCCGAGCGCATCGACCACTTATTGCTTCACGCCGGGGTCGATGATGAAACCGAATTGCAGCAGCGCCTTTCAAAGGCCGAAAAGTTGCGACGGATCATCGGAAAGCTCGAAGAGAAACTGGAGTCGGTTCAGCGAAACCCGGAGATTCGTCGGGCGCGAGAAGAGATCGATTCGCTGGAACTGCGACTCAAAGAACTTCGCAGTCGCCGCGAAGAATTGCCCTCCTTTGTGATGAACTCCTTTCAATTGGAGGATGATCTCAAGACCCTGGGGGTCGACCCCGTCGATGTGCGAGACCACGCAGAGTCACAACAAGGAGAGGACACAGACGAGTATGATTTCTCCTCGCCTTTTGAGTGGCTACAACAGGTCGCGGAGTGGACCGGCCAATGGAATGACACGGGACTGGAGAACAGTGCACGGTCGATGTGGTCCAAGATTTGCGGCCATGTGCTCAGCGAACGCTTCGACGAGGTCGATCTTACGGAACAGGGAGAACTGCAAGTGGCGTCGTTGACTGATGAACAACGCGGGTTGTGGCAGAGTACGCGAACATCGGAAGTACATGTGGTCGTCGTGGCCCTGGCCCTGGCCCTGCACGTCAACTGGTGTCGAACGAAGAATGGACCGGCTTTTTCCTCGCTGTGGGTGGACGAACCAGTCAACTCCATGACCCCCAGCCATGTCGAGAAGTTCGAGTCCGTCTTTCGAAGTGCCGCCAAAAATACTCAGATCGTATTTTGCCAGACTGGATCATGAGTCAAAACGAGTTATTCGAGGTGCCCGAGCCCAGGGTTGGCGATGTGGAAACTGCCCTCCGGGAGCGGGGAGTGAAATCGGTCATCGGCGTCGATGAGGCGGGTCGAGGACCGCTGGCAGGACCCGTTGTAGCCGCGGCCTATTGGTTGGATCTTCGGGCATCGTCGATGGATGCGCTGCAGGGGGTCGACGACTCCAAGCGCCTTGATGCCGCTGGCCGCGACGCATTTTTTGAAACGCTGACCGAGGCGGCCGCCCCTTTTGCCATCGCCTCGATGCCGGCATCGGTGATCGACGAGATCAATATATTACAGGCCACGTTTCGAGCCATGGAACAAGCCGTCGACGAGGTGGTCGATACAGCCGGTGAACATCCGGACCTGGTCTTGATCGATGGAAATCTGGCGATTCCCGGTGGGCAGTGGAAACAACGGGCGATCGTCAAAGGAGATCAGTGCAGTCTGGCAATCGCGGCCGCCAGTATTTTGGCTAAGGTCAGCCGAGATCGGTTGATGTGCGATGCCGGCGATACCTGGCCACACTACGGCTTCGCCAGTCACAAGGGTTACGGTACCCCTCAACACCGCCGGGCGCTGGAGGAATACGGACCCTGCTCGCTACATCGACGATCCTTTGCAGGGGTCGTCAACGACGAATGAAGTAGCGTTCGCCACTGTGGAGTGGATCTGGAATATGAGGGAGGGAGTGATGGTGACAGAGTCGAATGACCCAAACCAGGCGCCGCATCTTCGCCTGGGGCGGCGCGGAGAGGAATTGGCCGCCCAATATCTGCGCAACGAGGGCTGGAAGATTGAGCGGCAAAATTTCACCACCGAACGCGGTGAAATCGATATCGTCGCTCGCCGTGAAATCGAGGATGGTGCGGCGGCGATGGTGGCATTTGTAGAGGTCAAGAGCCGGCGATCGGGCGACCGCATCGCACCAGAGCTTTCGGTGACCGCCCGAAAGCGCCGTACAATCGTGCGCCTCGGTCGAGAATATGCCGATCGACACGGTGGTCGACGGGAGGGATATCGCTTCGATGTGATCGCTGTTGATTTTGATGAGGAGCCACCTTCGATTCGCCACTTCGAAGGTGCCTTTGACGCCAAGGGAAATCCCTATTGAAGAACCTCCGTCCGTGGTTGTACGCGGGATGGTTTCGATGGAGCCCGATTTTTTAGTTCTCTTCGGACTCCGATGGCGGTTCCATTTTGCGCTCTCGCAGAACCTCGTCGAAGGGGCGACGTTGGAGGGTGTTCCAGACGGCATCCCGTACAAGATAGATGGTAGCATCGGTCTCGTGGTGGTCTTCGTCGAGTCGCGAGCCAGCTCCCTCGATGTACAGGACCAGTTCGTCCCACTGCTCGACGTACAGACGTTCTCCCCGAACTTCACTGCCGGGACGTAGACACCAGGATTGTCCATATGTACCGCGATTATGCGTGCTCTCGGTCTCATGGCGAAGGCGAGCGCTTTGCTCGAGCGCCATGGCGAAGGCTTCCGCCTCCTCCGGGGAGCGCCAGGAACTGACGTGGACCACGATCAGCTCATCATCGGCTCCGCCATAAGCGCGGAGTCGATCTCCGTTCCAGCCGGCAGCGATCTCGGCTGGAGAGCGCCCCTGTGCATCGTGGTCGATATGGGTGCTCAGCCAGGAGCGAATCTGTAATTCGCCGAAGACCGACTCATAGATCATGTCGTGGTTTGGAAGAACCTCGGATGCCCGAAATCGTATATCCACGGGCTCCTCCTCATTGAAGTACCGTTCCGGGTGCAGAATTTGCGATGTCGAGACGGGAGGATCGCTGTAGATCTCATCGAATTCTCGCCAGGATCGTCCCGAACGTGAGCGGATGACGAATCGCATTCCTCCGATATACGGAAATAGCAGGGTGTCGCGGATGATCGGCGGCGCCGTTCCCAGTACGGAATCGGTCAGCGAGGGGACGGCGTCGCCGCCGAAATCGATGGCATCCGTTTGTTCCAGTTGTTCCACGGCCGTTATTTGAGTGGCGTCCATCTCGAGCAGAAATGCCGACAGGGTCGGGATATCCACCACACTGCGGGCTCGGTTTTGGGGAAGTACTCCTTGCTCGTAGAGTTCGTAATCGATCATCACCACCGTGGCGTCACCCTCGATCAGCGCCATGCGGGCCAGTGAAAAATCGGCATTCTCCGTTGAATCAAACGGTTCCAGCAATCGCCCGATATCAAAGTGCTGGTCCTGAATGCCGTGAAAGATCTCATGGGCCATCGCTTTTTTTTGAACTCCTTCTGGAAGTCCTTTCATAATATAGAGTTCTCCGGCCTGTTGGTCGTAGAAGCCAGCGATCTGCTCGGTCAACAAGTCCAGCATCAGCTCCCGGTAGTCCAGGTCTTGCTCGAATAAGCCGAGTCGCTTGTAGACGCGTGACTCGGCCTCGAACTGCTCCTGTGGAACCTCGTCGTGAAAGCGCTCAACGAGCATCTGGCGCAGCTCATCTCGATCTTGAACTCCCTTCGGAATGGGGTGCTTTTGGGTTAGCCCCCGGATTTCGGCGACTTGATCCGCAATCGAAGATGCAGCGTCCAATAATTGTTGTTCCGAATCTCTTTCCGGAAGCGCCGCTTCGTCATCCTCATTGGTTTTTTGGGGGTCTGTTCGATGACTTTCATCATCTGCCTCTAGACCTTTTTCAGCGCCTACTTGTGCGGGTCCGGCGATGATGAACAGGCTCAATGCGAGCGCCAGGATGCGTCCAATTAGTGACATGAGAGGTTCCCAAAAGTTGGGGGTGGTTGCGGTTGGAAAGGCGTGGGCTCCATGGCATTGTAACGCGGCTAATCGCCGGTTCCAATACGGCAATATCACACCCATTTCAGGCTCGTGGCCAGTGAATGCGTATCACCGGATCGGCGTTAGAGCCAGCGTTGTGAGTGGTGGGCTGGTGGGCTTTTGCGGTTGAAATCGCAGGCCAGTTGTCTAACGCTACCTGTAACGCCGTCGAATGAAAACGTAATTTCCACGGCTTCGGCGCTTTCGACTTCACCTTTCGAAGATGGAGGTCCATCGTTGCACGGACGGTTATATCGGCGAGCCAAGTGGAGGAATTACGCAAATTTTACGGCGCTGGAAGACTAACGAATTCATAGAGGAGTTGAGGTCATGAAGAAGCTCATTGCAGTGGTATGCGTACTCGGTCTTGCACTTTCGATCACAGCGTGTTCGAGTTCCGATGTTGGGGCCGATGGTGTTCCCACGGAGAGTCCTGGTGCAGACATAGACGATGAATTTCAGGACGAGCCCGATGAAGATGCCTTCGAAGCAGAATTCACCGAGGAGCAAGAATCCCCGGAGCCCGAAGTCGCCGACGACGACGATGACGACGGTGATGAGTACGACGAAGTCGACGAAGTGCAAGAAGATGAGCTGGCAGATGAACTCGCCGATGACGACGCAACCGAGTGAGTCAGAAATCCAAATCCGTTATCAATTGGGGGGGAAAAGACGTCGTGGAACCTTGACGACGAGTGACCCGCAAAGGCATCCTGTGGGCGAGTTTCGCGCGCATGTGAATCGAAATGCCGAAAATGGCGTCCGAAACTTTGAATTAACCTTGCGCTCGGGCCGGTTTTGTCCCGACAGAGGAGAAACAGAATGAGTCGAATGGCGCTGATGAGCCTGATGATCGCAGTCATGATTGGTGGGCTCACAATGGTCGGGTGTGCCGACGATCTTTATGGGGAGTGTACTCTCGAGGTCGCAGATTGTCTGGGCGGTGACGAATCGCGCTCCACGAGCTGTATCGAAGAGGACCAGATCGAGTGTCAATCCGGGGCGTGCGGTCGCTATCAGGGCAGTGATCCCTTTTGCACTATGGCCTGTAATGATGACGGTGATTGCCCCTCGGGCGAATGCCGAGAATTCGTTTTTCAATCCGGTCAGCGTCACTGCGTGGCCAATGCCGATCTGTAATAGCAAGTACCGCTTTTTTGAGGAACTGAATTGTACCAATATCAGGGTGCCTCCAAGGCACTGGGAGCGATCATGAAGTGGAAGCGACAAATTCGGCTTTTTACGGCGGTACTGATCACCCTTTGTCTGACGGCGGTGACGGCCCATTCCTTCGACGACGATGACGGAGAAATGACCTTTGGGGTCGACGAGGTCGAACAGGATCTGGACTACCTCGATGATCTGATCGAGGAAGGACAGAGACTCTATGAACAGGGGAGCTACGAGGAGGCCAGTCTTCGATTCTTCGACGTACTCGAAGATCACGAACCGGGCGCCGATGCCTATCACCCCCAGGCCGAATACGAGTTGGCTCGTACGTTGTTGCGTCTTGAACTGTACCAGGGCGCGTTGCGCTATTTCGGCCAGATCGCCGAGGAT